>DATGXO010000071.1:0-46703 GCA_035298965.1 Opitutaceae bacterium
CTCGAGCAACTGGACGCGGCGGAGGACGACCTCCTGCTTGTCGAGCTTCATGTTCGGGATGCCGTACATGAGGAGGCCGCCCGGGCGGTCGGCGCGTTCGAAGACGGTGACGGTGTGGCCGACCTTGTTGAGCTGGGCGGCGGCGGCGAGACCGGACGGGCCGGAACCGACGACGGCGACTTTCTTGCCGGTGCGGGTTTTCGGCGCCTCGGGGAGGACCCAGCCTTCATCCCAGCCCTTGTCGATGATCGCGCACTCGATGTTCTTGATCGTGACGGGCGGGTTGATGATGCCGAGCGTGCAGGAACCCTCGCAAGGAGCGGGGCAGACGCGGCCGGTGAACTCCGGGAAGTTGTTCGTGCGGTGGAGGCGGCGGAGCGCCTCCTGCCACTGGCCGCGGAAGACGAGATCGTTCCACTCGGGGATCAGGTTGTGGACGGGGCAACCCGAGGCCATGCCGCTGATGAGCTTGCCGGTATGGCAGAACGGGATGCCGCAATCCATGCAGCGCGCGCCTTGGTTGCGGAGTTTCTTCTCCTCCATGTGGAGGTGGAATTCCTTCCAGTCGCGCACGCGCTCAAGCGGCGGACGGTCGACGGGAATTTCGCGGAGATACTCAATGAATCCGGTTGGCTTGCCCATGGGAGAGGAGGCTGGAGGCTAGAGGCGAGGGGCCAGAGTGGGTGTGGGTTAGTTGCCGCCGACGCGGGAGAGGTCGCGGGCGTTTTCCTCGAACGCGGCCATGATGGCTTCGTCGCCGGTGAGGCCCTGGGCCTTCGCACGGTCGATGCAGGCGAGCATGCGCTGGTAGTCCTTGGGCAGAACCTTCACGAATTTCGGCGCGAACGTCTCCCAAGCGGCGAGCACCTGCTTGGCGCGGGCGCTGCCGGTGAGCTGGGCGTGGCGCTCGATCTGCGCGCGCAGCTCGGCGAGCTCCTCGGGGGCGGTGACCTTGTCGAGGCCGACCATCTGCTTGTTGACGCGCGTGGCGAAGTCTCCCGCCTCGTCGAGCACGTAGGCGACGCCACCGGACATGCCGGCCGCGAAGTTGCGCCCGGTGTGGCCGAGGACGACGACGCGACCGCCGGTCATGTATTCGCAACCATGGTCACCGACGCCTTCGACGACGGTGTTGACGCCGGAGTTGCGGACGCAGAAGCGTTCGCCGGCCATGCCGCAGATGTACGCCTCGCCCGAGGTGGCGCCGTAGAGGGCGACGTTGCCGATGATGATGTTCTCACCGGCCGGGAAGGTGGAACCGGCGGGCGGATACACGATGATCTTGCCACCCGAGAGGCCCTTGCCGACATAGTCGTTGGCGTCGCCTTCAAGGGTGAAGGTCATGCCCTTCGGCATGAAGGCGCCGAAGCTCTGGCCGGCGGAGCCGTTGAACTTGATGCGGATGGTGTCCTCGGGGAGGCCCTTGGCGCCGTACTTCTTCGAGATCTCGGAACCGGTGATGGTGCCGACGACGCGGTGGACGTTCTTGATCGGGAGCTCGGCGACGACCTTCTGGCCGTTGTCGATGGCGGGCTGGCAGAGGGCGAGGAGCTGGGTGAGGTCGATCGACTTGTCGAGACCGTGGTCCTGCTCCATCTGGCAGAAACGACCGACCTCGGGGCCGGCGTCGGGCTGGTAGAGGATGCTCGAGAAATCGAGACCCTTGGCCTTCCAGTGCTCGATGGCCTGCTTGGGCTCGAGGCGCTCGGTGTGGCCGATCATCTCCTCGACGGTGCGGAAGCCGAGCTGGGCCATGATCTCGCGGACCTCGGTGGCGATGAATTTCATGAAGTTCACCACGTGCTCGGGCTTGCCCTGGAACTTCTCGCGGAGCTTCGGATCCTGGGTGGCGACGCCGACCGGGCAGGTATTCAGATGGCAGACGCGCATCATGATGCAGCCCATGGCGACGAGCGGGCCGGTGGCGAAGCCGAACTCCTCGGCGCCGAGCAGCGCGGCGATGACGACATCGCGGCCGGTCTTGAGCTGGCCGTCGGTCTCGACGGCGATGCGCGAGCGGAGGTTGTTCAGGACGAGGGTCTGGTGGGTCTCGGCGAGACCGAGTTCCCACGGGAGACCGGCATGCTTGATGGAGGTCTGCGGCGAGGCGCCGGTGCCGCCGTCGTGGCCGGAGATGAGGACGACATCGGCGTGGGCCTTGGCGACGCCGGCGGCGATGGTGCCGACGCCGACTTCGGCGACGAGCTTCACGCTGATGCGGGCGCGGCGGTTGGCGTTCTTGAGATCGTGGATGAGCTCGGCGAGATCCTCGATCGAGTAGATGTCGTGGTGGGGCGGCGGCGAGATGAGGCCGACGCCGGCGGTGGTGTGGCGGGTCTTGGCCACCCAGGGATAGACCTTGGTGCCGGGGAGCTGGCCGCCTTCGCCGGGCTTGGCGCCCTGGGCCATCTTGATCTGGATCTCGCGGGCATTGGCGAGGTATTCGCCGGTGACGCCGAAGCGGCCGGAGGCGACCTGCTTGATCGCGGAGTTCTTGGAGTCGCCGTTGTCGAGCGGGATGAAGCGGACGGGGTCTTCGCCGCCTTCGCCAGTGTTCGACTTGCCGTTGATGCGGTTCATCGCGACGGCCATCGTCTCGTGGGCTTCCTTGGAGATGGAGCCGTAGGACATGGCGCCGGTCTTGAAGCGCTTCATGATCGACTCGACGGACTCGACCTCCTCGAGCGGGATCGCGTCGGCCGGCTTGAAGTCGAGCAGGCCGCGGAGTGTGCAGAGGTTCTTGGTCTGGTCGTTGACCAGGCGGGCGTAGTCCTTGAAGACCGAGTAGCTGCCGAGGCGGACCGCCTTCTGGAGGAAGTGGATCGTCTCGGGATTGAAGAGGTGGAACTCGCCGTCGTCGCGCCACTTGTACTGGCCGCCCTCGGGGAGGACGTGGCCGTTGACCGGGCGCTCGGGGAACGCGGCGCGGTGGCGCAGGAGCACCTCGTTGGCGAGGGTGCGCAGGCCGATGCCGCCGACGCGCGACGGGGTCCAGGTGAAGAACTGGTCGATGATGTCCTGGCGGATACCGACGGCCTCGAACACCTGGGCGCCGCGGTAGCTCTGGATGGCGGAGATGCCCATCTTCGAGGCGACCTTGATCACGCCCTTGGCGGCGGCCTTCACGAAGTTCTTGCAGGCGGTCTTGTGGTCGATGTTCGGCAACAGACCCTCGCGGATCATGTCGTCGATCGTCTCGAAAGCCACGTACGGGTTGATCGCCGAGCAGCCGTAGCCGATCAGGAGCGCGAAGTGGTGCACCTCGCGGGCCTCGCCGGTCTCGAGCACGATGCTCACGCGGGTGCGGAGGCCCTCGCGGATGAGGTAATGGTGGAGGCCGGACACGGCCAGCAGGGCCGGGATGGGCGCGAAATCCTTGTTCACGCCGCGGTCGCTGAGGATGAGGACGCTGATCTCCTCCTCCTCGATCATGCGGCGGGCCATGAGGCAGAGCTCCTCGACGGACTTGCGCAGGCCCTGCTCACCGCGGGTGGTGCGGAAGAGGATGGGCAGCGAACCGATCTTGAGGCCGGGCAGCTCCATGCGGCGGATCTTGGCGAACTCCTCGTTCGTCAGGACCGGCCACTTGAGCTCGACGCGGCGGCAGGAGGACGGCGTGGGCTCGAGGAGGTTGCCCTCGGAGCCGAGACGGGTCTCGGCGGAGGTGATGATCTCCTCGCGGATGCAGTCGATCGGCGGGTTGGTGACCTGCGCGAAGAGCTGCTTGAAATAATCGTAGAGCAGGCGCGGCTTGTTCGAGAGGACGGCGAGGGCGGCGTCGTTGCCCATCGCGCCGGTGGCTTCCACGCCATCGCGGGCCATCGGGGTGATGAGGATTCGCTCGTCCTCGTTGGTGTAGCCGAACGCGATCTGACGCTGGAGCAGCGTCTCGTGGTCGGGCTGCGGGACTTCGGGCGCGGCCGGGAGGTCCTCGAGCTTCACGAGATGCTCGTCGAGCCACTGACGGTACGGGCGCTCGTTGACAAACTTGGCCTTGATCTCCTCGTCCTCGACGATGCGACCCTGCTCGGTGTCGACGAGGAACATGCGGCCGGGCTGCAGGCGGCCCTTTTTCTCGACGTTGGTCGGATCGATATCGAGCACGCCCGCCTCGGAGGCGAGGATGACGAGACCGTCCTTGGTGACGTAGTAGCGGGCGGGGCGGAGACCGTTGCGGTCGAGCACGGCGCCCATCTGCTTGCCATCGGTGAAGCAGATGCAGGCGGGGCCGTCCCACGGCTCCATGAGACAGGAGTGGTACTGGTAGAACGCCTTGCGGGCGTCATCCATCGTCTCGTGACCGGACCACGGCTCGGGGATCATCATCATCGCGGCGTGCGCGATGGGGCGACCGGCGAGCACGAGCAGCTCCAGCGTGTTGTCGAACATCGCGGAGTCCGAGCCGTGCGGGTCGATGACGGGGAGGACCTTCTTGATGTCGTCGCCGAAGGCCTCGGAGATGAACAACGCCTCGCGGGCGTGCATCCAGTTGATGTTGCCGCGCAGGGTGTTGATCTCGCCGTTGTGAGCGAGGTAGCGGTACGGGTGCGCGCGGTTCCAGCTCGGGAAGGTGTTGGTCGAGAAGCGCGAATGGACGAGCGCGAGCGCCGTCTCCATCGTCGGGTCGCTGAGGTCCGGGAAATAGTCGGCGAGCTGCAGGGTGAGCAGCATGCCCTTGTAGACGATGGTCTGCGACGAGAGGCTGGGGAGGTACCAGTACTCCGCGCCGTCCATCGTGGTGTTGCGGATCTCGTTGTAGGCGCGCTTGCGGATGACGTAGAGCTTGCGCTCGAACGCCGCGTTGTCGGCCAGCTCGGGCGAGCGGCCGATGAAGATCTGGCGCATCGCGGGCTCGGAGGCCTTGGCGGTCTCGCCGAGCGACTTGTTGTTCGTCGGGACGGTGCGCCAGCCGAGCACGGTCTGGCCTTCGGACTGGATGATCTGCTCGAACTTCTCCTCGAGGCGGCGGCGCTTGGTGACGTTCTTCGGGAGGAAGACGATGCCGGTGCCGTATTCGCCGGCGGCCGGCAGCGGGATGCGCGCCTTTTTGCAGGCGGCGGCGAAGAAGCTGTGCGGGATCTGGAGCAGGATGCCGGCGCCGTCGCCGGTGTTCGGCTCGCTGCCGGCGGCGCCGCGGTGGTCGAGGTTCACCAGCACTTGGATGGCCTGCTCGACGATGCGGTGGGATTTGCGTCCCTTCATGTCGACCACGAAGCCGACGCCGCAGGCGTCGTGCTCAAAGAACGGATCGTAGAGACCTTGCTTGGCGGGAAGGCCGAGCTGGCCGGGACGGGTGGTGCTGTTGCTGCTCATTCCGTGAAGTGTGGTCGAGAGGGACGGAGGGTGACTTTGGGAGGCGCCGCGGAAAATAGTCACCAAAAAATACGCGGTAGGCCGCGTTTTTTCGTGAACGGCGCGCAGCCGTGTTTTTTCCAGTGCCGTGGGAACGGCCTGAAGGCGACTCAGAGGTCTGTCGTTTCGGCCCCGACGGGGGCCGCGGCTCAGAAGAAGCGGATCGGCTCGCCCGCGAGCCGCGCCTGCTCTTCGTCGTGCGAACAACCGCTCGAGATCGGCGCCTCGGGCAGCGTGGAGTTTGGCTGCACGAGATTGTTCGCCAGGAGGTAGTTCTCGACCTCCTCGCCACTCACGTCCGCGAGCATCACGCCGTCGACCTCGACACACGGCGAGAGCGGCTGGCCGGAGCGGCGCACCATCTCGGCGTAGAGATCGGGGTTGTTGAAGATGTCGCAGTCCTCGAAAGGAAGATCGTATTTCCGCAGGATCGCGCGGACGCCATTGCTCCAGCCGCAGTGCGGCTTCAGATAGGCTTTGATGTTCATACCAAGCGGTGAGTGGGGGTTCGGTTCGAGTAGGGAAAGGCGGCGGCTGCTCGGCCTTCAAGCGCAAGCTTACACATAGTTTTCCAAGCGCAACCGTTCCGTCTGCGCGCGGCCGTGGCAAATTTTCTAGCCGGCCCGCACGGCTTCGCCTAAACCCGCCGCCATGAAGCTACTCGTGACCGGCGCGGCCGGGTTTGTCGGCTCGCACGTCTGCCACCGCCTGCTCACTTCGCCTGGTCAACCCGAGGTGCTCGGCATCGACAACGTCAACGACTACTACTCGGTCGCCCTCAAGCGCGCGCGGCTCGCCCGGCTCGAGGGGCGCGAGGGCTTCCGTTTCGCGCAGGCCGATTTCGCCGACGCGCCCGCGTTGCACTCGCTCGTCGCCAGCTTCAAACCCGACTACATCATCCACCTCGGTGCCCAGGCCGGCGTGCGCTACAGCCTCACGCATCCCGAGGCCTACGTGCACAGCAACCTCATCGGCTTCGGCAACATCCTCGAGGCCGCGCGCCGCCACCCGCCGAAGCATCTCGTCTTCGCCTCGTCCTCCAGCGTGTACGGCGCCGGAGTGCCCACGCCGTTCCGCGAGGAAGCGGTGAGCGAGCCGCTTTCGTTTTACGCCGCGACGAAACGCGCCAACGAGCACATGGCCTTCAGCTACGCGCATGTCCACGGCCTGCGTTGCACCGGCCTGCGGTTCTTCACCGTCTACGGCCCGTGGGGCCGGCCCGATATGAGCCCGATCATGTTCGCCCGCGCCATCCTCGCCGGTGAGACGATCAAGCTCTGGAACTACGGCAAATACCGCCGCGACTTCACGTTCGTCGACGACATTGTTTCCGGCGTCCTGAAACTCACGCTCTCCCCTCGCCCACCCACTCCGGAGGTCGAGCCGGGCGCCGAGGCGCAGCCGCCCGCCGCGCCGTACGACGTCTTCAACATCGGCAACAACCGCCCCGTCGAGATGCTGCTCTTCGTGCAGATGCTCGAGTCGCTCCTTGGCAAAAAGGCGAAGGTCGAGCTCCTCCCGCCCCAGCCCACCGAGATGCCGGAGACCTGCGCCGATCTCTCGCGCATCCAGGCTGCCGTCGGCTACGCGCCGAAGACGCCGCTCGAGGAAGGTCTCCGCCAGCTCGTCGAGTGGGTCCGTGAATACTACGGCCCGACCGGCGCCGAGACGGCCTGAGAGGATGGCGAGCGAGCGAAGGCGGCCCCTGCAGAGGGATCGTCGCCGTGGGTAACGAGTTCCATAGCACAGCGTCGCGGAAACTTTGTTGACAGTGTATTTGAGGAACGGGTTTGCTCGGCCAAGCAAACCCGTCCCCCTAGGATTCCATACAACGTGAAACTGCTGTCTTCCCTGCTCGCCCTCCTTGTGGCTTCAACCTCCACCTTGGCCCAGACCACCATTGTCTGGGACAACTTCTCCGCCGGAGACACCTATTCCAGTTCCGGTGCCTGGGCGGGTATGTCCGGAGGTACCGCCTACGGCACGGCGAGCGCCTTCACTCCCACTGCGAGCGGGCAGTTCGATTCGTTCACAGCGGCGATCCACAGCATCAACACGAGCGCGTTTAGGCCGTTCACTCTCACGCTCACCACCAGCGTCGATGGCAAGTTCGGCACGACTCTATGGACGACCGCCACCCAAACGATCGGCAATTCTAGTGCGGGCCTGTTTTCGCTTACCGACATCGGTGGCCCGGCGCTTTCCGCCGGCACCGAGTACTGGATGATCCTCACCTCGACTGCCGATGGAGCGGCCGTGAATTGGCGCTCCGCGCTTCCCGGCAATCCTGCCGGAACTACTTCCGTCGCGAATCTGGGCTCCTCCACCAATTACTACACAGGCGCCGATGGTCGGGTTATGCGCGTGGGCGTCTCGGCCATCCCTGAGCCGTCGACCTACGCGATGTGCTGTGGTGTTGCCGTCCTTGGCTTTGCCATGATTCGCCGTCGGTTCGTCCGCTGAAACGGCCGCACTCATGTCGTCTTTGCCCGTCGCGCCGATCGCGACGGGCTTTTTGTTGCCGCTACGCTGAATACTACGGCCCGACCGGCGCCGAGCCGGCCTGAAGCGGCGCGGGCGTTCGCTTCTCCGCCCGCAGCTGCGCGAGCCGCGCCGACCACGCCTCGGCGTCGCGTTCGTGGCCGAGCCGGCGGGCCGCGGCCACGGCGAGCTCGAGAAACTCCGGCTCGTCGTCCTTGAGCGCGAGCGCACGGCGCAGCCGTTTCTCCGCGGCCGACAACTCGCCCGTCGCCAACTCGCGCCGCGCAAGCGACGCCAGATAGTACGGATTGCGTTCTCGATAACGCTCGGTCTTGCGCTCCAGCGCCTCCGCGCGCGCCGTCTCGCCGGACGCACGGTAGAGCGGCGCGAGCGCAGCGATCGCCTTCAGCTCCCGCGGCTCCTCGCGTAGCGCGCGTTCGTAGCAGGCGCGCGCCGCCACCGTGTCGCCGCGGAGCGCATGCAGGCTGCCGAGGTTCACCCAGCCGACGGCGTAGCCCGGTGCGATCTGCGTCGCGAGCTCGAGGAGCGGCTGCGCACCGGCGGGGTCGCGCGCGCCGAGCCGCTGCACGCCGATGTTGCTGTAGAACATCGCGAACGCGTGGGCGTCGCTCACCGGCCGCGCCACCGTAAGCGCGCCACCGGCGCCGGGCGTCGGCAGAAGGTCGAGCATTACATTGCCGGTTTCAGTGCGCACGACGACGTTGAGGTGCCGGAACTCCGCCACCACCTGTCCCACGCGATCCCACTGCGGCTCGGTGCGGACCTCGTTGAAACGGGCGACGAGCCCGTATTCACGTGCCACGGCCACGAGGAGGATCGAGAACGCCACGCAGTCGCCCTGCCGCCGCCGGAATGTTTCGCGCGCGGCGAACGTGCCGTCCTCGCGGTAGGTGAAACCAAGTTCGCCCGGATCGAGGAGCGCGTCGACGATCGCATCGACGCGCTCCGCCTCGGAAGTGTTGCGGGGTACCCGCGATGAGAAGAACCGGCGCGCGTCGTCATCGAGCCGTAGCAGTTCGTGCCAGTCGGCGGGCACCTCCGCCGCGGCGGGCGCGTGCTCCGGCCCGGCCAGCGAGTACGCCGCTGCCGACAACACGCCGAGGACGCCGAGCAACGCGGCGCGTTTGCGACGGAAAAACGCGGTGGGGTGCAGCATGGCGGGATGATGCTGGAGGGAAGGTGCCGCACAGGGCCGGGTGCGGCAAATCCCGTAGCGGGAGCAGGCTCAGCGCCCGACCGCTGCGATTGCACCGCGCGCGTCATCGAGCCGGCGGGCCCAACGGTCGGCCTCGCGTTCCGCGCCGAGCCGGCGTGAGACCTCGATCATCACCTCGTAGAGTTCCGGTTCGTCGCGCTTGAGCCAGATGGCGCGAGCGAGATGGCGGCGTGCGGCATCGGGGCGGCCGCGCTCGAGTTCGTCTCGTGCGACGGCGAGCAGGTAATAGGGATTGTTCTCTCGGTACCTGCGGACGCGGCGCTCGAGGCGCTCGGCTTCGGCGATGCGACCGGCGCGGCGTTCGATGCGCGCCAACCCGCTCAGCGCCGACATCGTGCGCGGGCCGTTGGCGAGCGCGCGTTTGAAGCACTGGCTGGCGAGCTCCGGTTCGTCGGCGAGCAGGTGGGCGCAACCGAGATTGGTCCACGCGCCGCTGAAGGTCGGATCGATCGTCGCGGCGCGTTCGAGCAGCGCGAGGGCCGCTTCGCGATCACCGACGGCGAGGCGGTACACGCCGGCGTTGGTGTAGGCGCTGGCCCACGCGCGTTCGTCGCTCACGACCGTCGCCGACCGGCGCGAAGCGCGCAGATCGTCGGGCATGATCAGGTCGAGCTCGTAACCGCCGTCGCCGCTCTCGACCCGGACGTTGAGGTGCCGGCTTTCGAGCACGATCGAGCCGATCCGGCTCCAACGGGGATCGACCTCGACCTCGTTGAACTGTGCCGGGATGCCGTACGCGCGGGCGACGGCGACGACGAGCATCGAGTAGGCGACGCAGTTTCCGGCGCGCCGGCGGAACGTCTCGCGCACGTCCCACACGCCATCGGCCACATAGCGAAAGTGCAGGCCGTGTTCGCCGAGGATCGCGTTGCAGATCTCGTCGAGCCGTGTCTCCAGGGACGCGCGACGGTGCACGCGCGCTTCGAAGAACGCGAGCATCTCGGGAGTGAGCCGCAGCATCTCGCGCGGGTCGTCGGGCAGGCGGTAGCTTGGCGCGGCGGGAGTGCTGGCCGGTTCGCCCGCGTTGGCGGATCCGCGGAGCAGCGCGGGGACGGCGGCGAACAACGTGGCAAACAGCAGGTGGCGGAAGAATGCGGTGAAGCGGACGCGGGTCGGAGCGATGGTAGGTGACGAGGTCATGGCGCGGGATCTCCGAGTGGGGTTTCGAACCGAAGGCCGGCGGCGGGTTGGCGCCGTGATGGTGCCGGCCTTCGGTCGTTTCCCGGCATAACCCCACGCCGGGCCGGATTCCCGTGCTCCGCAGAGCGGGGACGGCGTTTTTCTCGGACGACCGGTCGCGCTCTGGATGGCATTGCCGGTTTGCACGGCGCCCGGGCCGGCCGCAGCTTCGCTGCCCGGAATGAACTGGAACCAGATCGCCGTCGCGGCGCTCGCGACCATAACGCTCGTGGGCGTCGCCATCGGGCGCTACCCCGCGCTGAAGATGAACCGCGCGACGATCGCTCTGGTGGGCGCGGTGCTCTTCGTCGCTTGCGGGCTCATGCCGCTCGAAGCCGCGTACCGCGCGGTCGATTGGAACACGATCCTGCTGCTCTTCGGGATGATGGTGCTGAACGTGAACCTGCGGATCGCGGGCTTCTTCCATCTCGTCAACTCGCACGTCATCCGCTTCGCGCGCACGCCGCGGCGCCTGTTGGCGTTGATCGTCTTTGTCTCGGGCACGCTTTCGGCGATCTTCCTGAACGACACGATCGTGCTCGTGTTCACTCCGCTAGTACTCGACCTGACCGCTTCGTTGAAGCGCAATCCCCTGCCCTATCTCGTCGGCCTCGTCACCGCGGCGAACATCGGTTCGGTGGCGACGATCACCGGCAACCCGCAAAACATGCTCGTCGGCATTTCGTCCGGGATCGGCTTCGTCGACTTCGCCCGTGCGCTGGGGCCGATCGCGCTGCTCGGACTGGTGGTCGATTGGGCGGTGGTGGTGCTCGTCTATCGGAGCGAGTTCCGCGCGGAACGTTTCGCGGAGCGGCTCGAGCTTTCCGCCGCAGCACTACCGGCCGTTACTGCGGAAATCGATGCTCGCCACCGGGCTCATGTTGGTCGCGCTCGTCGCTGGCGCCCCGGTGCCGCTGGCCGCAGCCGCAGCGGCGGCGCTGCTGTTGATCACGCGACGGCTCGAACCGGAGAAGGTGTTTCAGGAGATCGACTGGGCGTTGCTGGTGTTCTTCAGCGGGCTGTTCGTCGTGACGGGCGCGATCGAGCACAGCGGACTCGGCGCGCGGCTCTTCGCGGTGCTGCGGCCGTACGCCGATGCCGGCCCGGGGCCGCTCACGGTCGTCTCGCTGATTTTGAGCAACGTCGTGTCGAACGTGCCCGCGGTGATGCTCTTCCGGCCCGTCGTGCCGGGACTCAGCGATCCTCACGCGGCGTGGCTCACGCTCGCGATGGCGACGACGCTGGCGGGCAATCTCACTCTGCTCGGCTCCGTGGCGAATCTGATCGTGGCCGAGACCGCGCGTCGCCGCGGCGTGCACCTCGGCTTCGTGGAATACCTGAAGGCCGGCACACCGGTCGCGATCCTCACGCTACTCTTGGGCGTGGCGTGGATCGCATGGGTGTGAGGCGGATACGGGGCGCACGAGTGCGGCAGGCCGGCCGAATGCCGTTTGACTCGGCCCGCCCGCGCGGGAGGATCGGCCGTCCCCTTCTGTATCAACCCTCGCACGCAAAGGCACCCGTGAACGAAGAACTCTCCTCCCCTGTTCCATTGCCCTCCGCTCCGCCCGCTGGTCTGGGCCGATTCAAGAAACACATCGTGCTCGGCGCCGTCTTCGGCGGGTTGCTCTCGAGCATCCCGCTGCTGAACTGCCTGAACTTCTTCTTCTGCCTGCTCAACATGGCGGGCATCGCGTTGGCGCTCTCGATGTATTTCAAGGCCAACCCGAACGATCGCGCGACCAACGGTGAGGCGGCCCTCTTCGGCACGCTCGCCGGGGCGGGCGCGGGGTTGATCGCCGGTGTGCTCGGGTGGCTGCTCGGTATCCTTCTCGCGGGGGCGATGGCCGGCCTGATGGCTTCGCTGGCGGACAAGCTTCCCCCGCAGTTCGCGCAGCAGATGGCGATGCAGGGAACGATGAATCTCGTCATGATCCCGGTGCAGATCGTCCTCTTCGCCGGATTCGGCGCGCTCGGCGGGTTCCTTTCGCTGATCCTTTTCTTCAAGGACAAGCTGCGCACGTGAGGTGAGCGGTCGACTGTTCTGGACGCTGCGCGCGCTCGTGGCGACGGCGGGTCTCATTCCGTGGCTTTTCGCCGCGGCGCGGGCGAGGCCCGCGGCCGCGATCGCGCTCTTCCATGGGCTGTGTCACCAACTTCCGGAGCGCACGGCGTGCCTCGGTGGCGTGGCGATGCTGGTGTGCAGTCGCTGCGCCGGCATCTACGCCGGGGTGGCGCTCGGTGCGCTCATCCCGGTGCCGCAGCGCTGCGTACCGCGTGCGCGGAAGCTGCTTTGCGTTGCGGCGGTGCCGCTCCTGGCCGACGTGATCCTGCAGGCGGCCGGCGCGATGCCGATTTTGCATGCGACGCGGCTCACGACGGGAGCGCTCGCGGGTTGGCTGGCGAGCGCGTTGCTCTTCGCGGCATTGAGGGTCGAGCGGGTGTCGGCGAGCGACGTCCCTACCGGGAAAGAGCGGGGTGTAAATCCGGGCGTACCGTCGCCGATCAGCCGCGACGGCGGCGCTTGAGATCGAGCTGCGCGTAGGCGAAACGGACGACGCTTTCGAGCCGCTCGGTTTCCTCGGCGGAGAGGGACTGTTTCTGCGCGAGCGCCTCCTCGGCGCGACGGCAGGCGTTCTCCACGGCGGACTCGTCAATCTTGGCGATGTCGATCGCTTGCTCGGCGAGCACGCTGATCTTGTCGGCCGCGATTTCGGCGAAGCCGCGTCCGCAGGCGAGCGACTCGGTGACATGGCCTTTCTGCACGCGCAATTCGCCGTCCTCCAGCTGGGTGAGCAGCGGGATGTGGCCGGGCAGGATGCCGATCTCGCCTTGGGTCGTCGGCAGAACGACGGTGTCGACCGTGTCGGAGTAGACACGCCCTTCGGGGGTGACGATCTCGAGCGTGAGCGGCATGGCTTACTTCTTTTCCGCGGTGGCGAGGACGTCGTCGATACCACCCTTGTTGTAGAAGTCGCTCTCGGAGATGTGGTCGAGCTCGCCGTTGAGGATCATCTTGAAGCCGCGGATGGTCTCGGCGACCGGCACGATCTTGCCGGGCACGCCGTTGAAGACCTCGGCGACGTTGAGCGGCTGGGCGAGGAACTTCTGGATCTTGCGCGCGCGGTAGACGGTTTGCTTGTCCTCGGGCGAGAGCTCGTCGAGGCCGAGGATGGCGATGATGTCCTGGAGGTCTTTGTACCGCTGGAGCACGCGCTGGACGCCGCGGGCGACGTTGTAGTGCTCCTGGCCGACGATGGCCGGGTCGAGCGCCTTCGAGCCCGAGGCGAGCGGATCGACGGCGGGATAGATGCCGAGCTCGGCGATGGAGCGCTCGAGCACGATGGTGGAGTCGAGGTGGGCGAACGTGTTCGCCGGGGCGGGATCCGTGAGGTCGTCGGCGGGCACGTAGACGGCCTGGAACGAGGTGATGGAGCCCTTCTTGGTGGAGGTGATGCGCTCCTGCAGGATGCCCATCTCGTTGGCGAGCGTCGGCTGGTAGCCCACGGCGGACGGCGGGCGACCGAGCAAAGCGGATACCTCGGAGCCGGCCTGCGAGAAACGGAAGATATTGTCGATGAAGAGCAGCACGTCCTGGTTCTTCTCGTCGCGGAAGTACTCGGCCATCGTGAGCGCAGTGAGGCCCACGCGCATGCGGGCGCCCGGTGGCTCGTTCATCTGGCCGTAGACGAGCGCGACCTTCGACTTGGAGAGGTCCTCCTGCACGATGACCTTCGAGTCGCTCATCTCGTGGTAGAGGTCGTTGCCTTCGCGGGAACGCTCGCCGACGCCGGCGAAGACGGAGTAGCCGCCGTGTGTCTTCGCGATGTTGTTGATGAGCTCCATGATGACGACGGTCTTGCCGACGCCGGCGCCGCCGAAGGCGCCGATTTTGCCGCCCTTCATGAAGGGGCAAATGAGGTCGATGACCTTGATACCGGTCGTGAGGATCTTCGGCTTGGTCTCCTGGTCGATGAGCGCCGGGGCTGCGCGATGAATCGGAGAAAGGCGGTCGTAGGTGACCTCGCCGCGGTTGTCGACGGGCTCGCCGATGACGTTGAAGATGCGGCCGAGCACGCCTGCTCCGACGGGCACGGAGATCGGAGCGCCTGTATCGATCACCTCGGCGCCGCGCACGAGGCCCTCGGTGCTGGACATGGCGACGGCGCGGACGATGCCCTCGCCGAGGTGCTGCTGGACCTCGAGTACGAGACGGCTGGTCTTGCCCTGCAGCCGGATGTCGACCTGCAGCGCCTGGAGGATCGGCGGGACGCTGCCGGCGGGGAACTGCACGTCGACGACGGCGCCGATGACCTGGGTGATCTTGCCTTTGTTCATGAGCGGAAAAGGAGAAGCGGGTTGCTAAAAACGGTGGGTGGCTCGCGGCGGCTCACATGGACTGGGCCATCTGCGAGGCGGAGATCTCGAGGATCTCGGCGGTGATGCCGGCCTGGCGTGCCTTGTTGAACTGGAGCGTGAGTTCGTCGAGGAGCTTGGAGGCGTTGTCCTTGGCGGTCTTCATCGCGACCATGCGGGCGCTGTACTCGGAGGCGCGCGCGGAGAGCACGAGCTGGTAGATGAGGCGGTTCACGTAGAACGGCAGCAACGCCTCGAGCACCTGGTGCGGATCCGGCTCGAAGAGCATCTCGCGGTCGTCGGCGCGGGCGACGACGCCGGTCTCGGCGTGGAGGTGGGCCAGGAACTCCTGCACGCTGGCGAGCGGGAGGATCGGGCGCACGGTCGGCTCCTGCACGAGTGTGTTCTTGAATCGCGGGTACACGACTTCGATCGTGTCGATCGTGCCCTCGAGGTACTGTTGCACCATGAACTCGACGACCGGGCGGACCTGTGTGAACGGCACGGGATCGCCCACGGAGAAATCGGCGAGGAGGTCGCGCTTGGTGCGGGCGAGGAACTGTGTGCCCTTGCGGCCGATCGCGACGAACTTCGCGGGTGTGCGGATCTCGGAGACGAGCTTGAAGAGGTTGCCGTTGAGCGCGCCGCACAGACCCATGTTGGTCGTGATCAGGAGAATTCCGCGCGTCTGCACGGGGCGGACGGCGAGGAACGGGTGCATCGACTCGTCGACACGCGGGGCGACGGCGGCGAGCATGTCGGCGAGCAGCTGGGTGTACGGCCGGCCGGCGAGCGCGGCCTGCTGCGCCTTCTTCATCTTCGAGGCCGCGACAAGTTCCATCGCCTTTGTGATCTGGCGGGTGTTCTTGACGGACTTGATGCGGCGGCGGATGTCGCGGGTGGAGGCCATTGCGGAGGTTGCGAGGAGTGAGTAGCGGGTGGTGAGTAGGAAGGAGGTCGGAGGTGGTCCGAGGTGTGCGCTACTCGTTGCTGGCTACCGGCTTTCTCAGACGGCGAAGGTCTTCTTCCACTCCTCGATGGCGGGCTTGAGCTCGGCGGCGAGCGCGTCGCTGAAGACCTTCTCCTTGGCCAAGGTGACGAGGAAGGCGGCCTTCCGGGCGGTGAGGAAATCGCGGAGGCTGTTGGCGGCCTCGACGATCTTCGCGACCGGGATTGTATCGAAGAAGTTGTTCTGCATCGCCCAGAGCACGGCGGCCTGCAGCTCGATGGGCTGCGGCTGGAACTGGGGCTGCTTGAAGAGTTCGGTGATGCGCGCGCCGCGGTCGAGCTGGGCCTTGGTGCGGGCGTCGAGGTCGGAACCGAACTGCGCGAAGGCGGCCAACTCGCGGAATTGCGCGAGCTCGCCCTTCAGCTTGCCGGCGACCTGCTTGGTCATCTTCAGCTGGGCGGACGAACCGACGCGTGAGACGGAGAGACCAACCGAGATCGCGGGGCGTTGGCCCTGGTTGAAGAGATCGGTCTCCAGGAAGATCTGACCATCGGTGATCGAGATGACGTTGGTCGGGATGTACGCGGAGACGTCGCCGGCCTGTGTCTCGATGACGGGCAGCGCGGTGAGCGAGCCGCCGCCGTTCTCTTCGTTGAGGCGGGCGGAACGCTCGAGCAGGCGCGAGTGGAGATAGAAGACGTCGCCCGGGTACGCTTCGCGGCCGGAGGGGCGCTTGAGCACGAGCGAGATCTGGCGGTAGGCGACGGCGTGCTTCGAGAGGTCGTCATAGACGATGAGCGCGTCCATGCCATTGGCCATGAACCACTCGCCGATGGCGGCGCCGGAGTACGGCGCGAGATACTGGTTGGCGGGGTTGTCGGACGCGGGAGCGGAAACGATGATCGTGTGCTCCATGGCGCCGGCTTCCTCAAGCACGCCGATGGTGCGGGCGACGTTGGCGTTCTTCTGGCCGATGACGACGTAGATGGAGTAGACCGGGCGGAACTTCGGGTCGCCCGAGGCGAGGCCGGCCTTGTTGATGCGCGACTGGTTGATGATCGTGTCGATCGCGATGGCGGTCTTGCCGGTGCCGCGGTCGCCGATGATCAGCTCACGTTGGCCGCGACCGATCGGAATCATCGAGTCGATCGACATGATGCCGGTGAGCAGCGGTTGGTTGACGGAGCGGCGGGCGATGATGCCGGGCGCGATCTTCTCGACCGGGTTGAACTCCTTGGCGTCGATCGGGCCCTTGCCATCGAGCGGGCGGCCGAGCGCATCGACGATGCGGCCGAGGAGGGCCTTGCCGACGGGCACGGAGAGCAGGCGGCCGGTGGTCTGGCACTCGTCTCCTTCCTTGAGCTTGGCGACATCGCCGAGGAGGACGCAGCCCACCTCGTCCTCTTCGAGGTTGAGCGCGATGCCGATGACATCGCCGGGGAACTGCACCATCTCGTTGTACATGACCTCGGAGAGGCCGTCGACTTTGGCGACGCCGTCGGCGAGGGTGCGGATGTGACCGACGTTCTTCTTGATCGTCTGCGTCTGCAGCTTGGCGATCTGTTGCTCGATTTGTTCGATGACGGAGCTCATCAGGAAAGGAAGGGGTTGGGCGTCGGACGGGAAAACGGGACCGGGTTCAGGCGGTGGTGGTGGCGAGCTTCTCGAGCTGGCCGGCGACGGAGCGTTCGAAGACATCGTCGCCGATGCTCACGCGCACGCCGGCGATGAGGGCGGGATTCTCGATGGTGGTCGCGGAAATCGGGCGGTGGTAGATCCGCGACAGCTCGGTGATGATCGAGGCGACCGCGCCGCTGGCGAGTGTGCCGGCGAACTCGATGCGCGCGCGGCTCCGGCTGACCTCGTGCAGCACGAGGCGGTGGTATTCGCGGAGCGTGGCGGCGGCGTGCGCCGGCGGCTTCTGTTCGAACCACGCGAGCACGGCGCGCACCTTCGTCTCCGAGAGCTGGCCGTCTTCGAGGCTGAGCGCGAGGAGCTGCTTGGCGGTGGCGCGGATCTGTTTGGTGGCGGACATCGAGCGCGGGAAAAAAGGACAGACGATCAGACGCCGGTGAGTTCGCGGGTCGCGGTCTGCGTGTAACGCGATTTCTCCTCGGGCGAGAGTTCCTTGGTGAGGACCTTGCCGGCGGTGAGAGTGACGAGGCGCGCGATCTCGCCGCGGACTTCGGCGAGCATCTTGCCACGCTCGAGCTCGATGGCCTGTTGCGCCTTGGCGAGCATCGCGGCGGTCTGGGCGGCGGTGTCCTGCGTCTGGCGGTCGGCGAGTTCCTTGGCGGTCTTGCGGGCGTCGTTGACGATCGCCTGCGCTTCGACGGCGGACTTGCGCAGGATCTCTTCGCTCTGCTGGTTGGCCTGCTCGAGCTTGGCCTTCATCTCCTCGGCGTATTTGAGGCCGGATTCGATCTTGTGCTGGCGCTCGTCCATGGTGGCGAGCACGGGCTTGATGCCCCAGCGGTAGAGCACGAACGCAAGGATCGCGAAGCTGATCACCTGCATCACGATGTAGTTCAGCGAAAGGCCGAACTGCTCGACCAGCCCGCCGGACGCGGCGTGTTCGACGGCTTCGTGGACGTCGGCCGAGGCGAGGAGAATGGGAAGCGTGGCGAGCATAACGGAAAATGGTCTGGGCGCGCTCGCGCGGGAGCGCGGCGCGCCCGGGAGAATTTATTTGGCGAGGAACAGCGCGAGCAGACCGAGACCTTCGGCGAGGGCCATGCCGAGGATCGACTGGACGAGGATCTTGCCGGAGGCGCCGGGGTTGCGGCCGACGGATTCGCAGGCCTTGACGCCGATGAGGCCGACGCCGATGGCGGCGGCGAGCACGCCGGCGGCGGAGGCGATATTACCAGAAACTTCAGCGAGGATGGTGGTCATTGGGTGGTGGTCGTGTTGGTTGTTACGTCCGATCGTCCGCGCATCTGTTTGGCACGGTCCCGGCCGGAAAAGGGATCAGTGATGGGCCTCGGCGTGGCCGTGTTCGTCGTCGCCGTGGTTGCAGATCAGACCGATGTAGACGCTCAGGAGGAGCGTGAAGACGAGCGCTTGGACGAAGCCGACGAGCGTCTCGAGGAAGTAGAACGGGAAGATGAACCCGGTGGAGTGCAGGAGGTTCTCACCACCGAAGACGTTGCCGAAGAGACGGACGGAGAGCGTGAACGGCCGAATGCAGATCGAGACAACCTCGATGAAACCGACGATGAGGAAGATGACCGAGAGCGGGTAATAGATATAGGCGGCGAGCTCGTTCTTGTCGGCCTTGTTGCCGAAGAGATCGTGCAGAATCAGCTTCGGCCCGGCGTAGCGCAGGATGAGATAGGCCCAAGCGAACATCGCGACGGCGGCGAGCGCGATGGTGCCATTCCAGTCGGCATTGGCGGGGCGGATGAAGGGCTCCGTGACGTGGAACTTGCCGTCGATCACATGGCCGAGTCCGATGCTACCGACGCCAGGGATCAGGCCGCTCCAGTTTTGGAGCAGGATATAGAGAAAGAGGCAGACCAAGATCGGGAAGGTGCCAGGGAACGCTTTCTTGCCGACGATCGGTTGATAAAGCCCGCGCAGCGCCTCAAGCGCGCTCTCGACGATGGCTTGGCCTCGGGATGGGATGAGCTGCGGCTTCTTCACCATCAGGCGTAGCCCGACCAGAATCAGCAGCGAGACGACCCAGCTCGTGACAATGCTGTTGGTTACCGGCAGACCCAGCCCTGGAATCTCGAAGAGCTTCGACGCCGCCGGGGCGACGCCGCCCTCGGCGCGGGCAACGGCGGCGGCCGCAGGGGCAAGCAGGGCGCAAAGGATAACTCGACCAGTCATGTGGGTGGAGGCGCGAAGAAGGGAGGAAATGGGAAGGTGCTCTATCGGGTCAAACTTCGAAGTTGCTGATAGAAAAGCAGAGGGACACGAGAACTATTAGCCGAGGCGTCTCCGCAAATCCTAAAGGCTAATCGAAACGAGCTACAATGCTCGCTCATTAGAGAATCATTGCGGATTAGGACGACTGGGGGATTTGGAGGCGGTGTGATCACACTGCGCACAGTATGCACGAATCGCTGCACGTGTGGAAATGCTCCGTTGGCATTTCCCTTATGCCTGCGAGATCGAGGATGCGTGCGATCCGCGCGGGTGCGGGCAATTTTGCGATCGCTCACGAGGTGAGCTGACCATGCGTGCGGACCGTCGCCGTGAGAGAGTGGTAGGCATCGGCTTTGAGCTGAAAGACTGTGGCTTCGTCGCACGGCCAAGCGACATCGGGCTCGATCTGCCAAGCGGGGTGATTGGCTAGGACGGCTCGCCCTGCTTCGAAATATTCGGCGTGGTCGGTCCGGAAATAGAATTGGCCGCCCGGAGCCATGCGGGCGGCGAGCGCAGCCATGAAATCGGCGCGAACGAGGCGGTTCTTGTGGTGCCGTTTCTTCGGCCACGGGTCGGGAAACAATAGAAAGACGCTGCGGAACGAGATCTCCCGTGGGAGGCATTCGAGAAACTCGGCCGCCTCCGTTTTGACGAAGTGGAGGTTCGCCAGCTTGGCGCGGTCGCGTTTCTTGGCCGCACGCTCAAGCCGGTCCTTCAGCAGATCGATCCCGACGCAAAAATGGCCGGGGTTTTCGTGGGCATAGCGCGAGAGGAAGTGCCCGTGCCCGCAGCCGATCTCGAGCACCGCCGGCCCCGCGCAGCCGGAAAACAGGCGCAAGAGCTCGTCGCGAAGCGTGGCGAGGCGCGACTCGACGTGATGAACGAACTCAGGCTTGGCGCCCGGATGAAAACGCATGGCTCGGAATCGCACCTGTGCGTGCCCTCGGGTGACAATCGAAAAACGGAGCCACACGAGCCCGGAGGTGGCAAGCGGCTGGCGCGACCTGAGGGTCTCCGCGGTCAGGCGAGTTCGGCGGACTCCGCGGTGGCGTCGTCCCCCGCGGGCTGATCGGGCAGGACGAAAACAATCGTCGTCCCCTTCCCTAGCACGCTTTCTGCCCAGATCCGGCCGCCGTGGAGTTGGACGATGTGTTTGACGATGCTGAGCCCGAGTCCGGTCCCCCCTTTTTCCCGCGAACGTCCTTTGTCCACGCGATAAAACCGCTCGAAGATGTGCGGCAGGTCTTTGGCCGGAATGCCTGGGCCGTTGTCTTCGATCCGCACCTCTAGATCAGCGCCCGTTTTTGCGACGCGGATCGCGATGAACGACTGCGGTGGCGTATACTTCAGGGCGTTGTCGAGAAGGTTGTCGAAGACCTGCCGGATCCGCACGGCGTCTAGGGCGACGCGCGGCAGCTCGGCCGGGAGCTGGACCTCGATCCGATGCCCGGAGTTGCCGGCGCGCTGCCGATAGTCGGCGGCGAGTTCGCGGATCAGGCCGCCGAGATCTATGGATTCCAGCTGCAGGCCCGGGTTGCGGGATTCGAGCCGCGAGAGTGTGAGTAGATCTTCGAGAATCACATGCAGACGCTCGGCGTGGCGCTGGACGGTGCGCAGGAACCGGTCGCGGTCCGCTTCCGGCATCGCGTGATGGTCGTCGACGAGCGTCTCGATGAAACCCTTGATCACGCTCAGGGGGGTGCGCAGCTCGTGCGACACGTTGGCCACGAACTCCTTGCGCATCGATTCGAGCTGCTTTTGTCGGGTAACCTCGTGGAGAACGCAGAGCACCCAGCTCCCGCGGCTGCCGTCCCAAGGGCGCACCACCGCCCCGGTCGCTTCGATCCAGATGCTGCCGTTCTCGGTCACCAACTCGTGCTCCACGCGGTTGGCGGCGACGCCGCGTCGCACATCGTCGAGAAACGCCAAAAACGTGCTGCCTCGCACAACCGTCTCCACACGTTCGCCGAGGATCTGCGTCGCCTTCGGGAAAATTGCGGCTAAGGCGTTGTTGGATAGGACGATCGTATTCGAATCATCGACGGCCAAAACACCTTCGCGCAGACTGCCGAGCGTGGCTTCGAGTTGGTCGATACGGCCAGTGCGGGCGGCTTCTGCGATCCTGAGGGACTCCAGCACCTCATTTGCGGTTGCAGCGGTCTCCCGCCAATCGGCGAGGAACGGTCCCGATGCGTCGTCAATCAGGTACGGTGTGTGATTCCGCAAAGCTGCCCGGAGGTCGCGTTGACGGCGTCGCGAATCCCAGAGCAGCTTCACCAAAACTAGAATCGCCGCCGTCTCGAAGCCGATGAGCAGGATCAACATGCGCGCGGATTCGCCTGCGGATCGATCATGCGGTACCCCACCCCGCGGAGGGTTTCTATCAAGTCAGCCTGATCGCCGAGTTTCTCGCGCAACCGGCGGATGTGGGTATCGACAGTCCGGGTCTCGATCTCGGTTTCGTAGTTCCAGACATTGAGCAGGAGGTGTTCGCGGGTTTGCACCCGGCCTTTCCGCTCCATCAGGAGCCGTAGAAGGCGGAATTCGGTGGCGGTGAGTTCGATGGGAAGGCCGTTCACAGTGGCCTCGTGGCGTTCGTTGTCCAAAACGATGGAGCCGATCTCCAAGCGCTTCGGTCGGTCCTCTTCAAGCGCGACCGAGCGGCGAAGCAAACCTTGGATCCGAAGTAGTAACTCCTTTGAGCTGAACGGCTTGCAAATATAGTCGTCACCTCCGACTTCGAGCCCGAGCACCCGATCCGCCTCTTCGGCTCGGGCGGTGAGGAAGACCACGGGCACATCCTTGGTCTTGGGGTCGGCCCGGAGCATCCGGCAGATTTGGATGCCGCTGATGTCGGGCATCATCACGTCGAGAATGACGAGGTCCGGCTGGAAGGAGCGGATCTTGGCGATGCTCTGCGTCGGGTTGTTGAGCGCTTCGATGCTGTAGCCCTTCGCGCGCAACTGATAACCAACGAGCTCGGTCACATCCGGCTCATCGTCGACGATGAGGATTCGTTTTACGCGTGAATCGGACATGCGGCGGAGGCTAGTACCGGCGGACCGGCTTTCCAGAGAAAAGCCGATCGTCACTGGATTGTCACTTGAACCGACCGTTGGTTGTGCGGGTGCGCGGACCGCAGAAAACGGCGGGGATCAGGCTCCAGTACGGCCGGCTTGGATTAGGACGAGGAGCACGCTGATATCTGCCGGACTCACGCCGCTGATCCGACTCGCCTGGCCCAAGGTGGACGGGCGCAGTTCCGAGAGTTTGAGCGCACACTCTTTGCGCAGACCGCGCACCGCCAGAAAGTCGAGGGTGGCGGGGATCTTCACATGCTCGAGATTGGCCATGCGGTCGATGTTCCGTCGTTCGCGCTCGAGGTAGCCGCGGTAGCGGATGCGATAGAGCACCTCGTCGCGGATCGGATCGTTCTCGGCGAGGAACTCGGGCGGGAGCAACAAGCCCGGCGTCTCTCGGCGCACATGATCCGCCCAAGGCATGCCGGCGGTGCGTTCCCTCTCCAATGCTTCCTCCCAGCGCCCTACCCGCTCGGCCTTTGCCTCGATCCGCGTGAGACGCGAAGCCGGCACAAGTCCCAAGCGGCGAAGATGGGGCAGGAGCCGGAGCTCGGCCGAGGCGTGGTTCAGCAGGAGCCGATGCTCCGCCCGGCTGGTGAACATCCGGTACGGTTCGCTGGTTCCCTTGGTGACCAGATCGTCGATCAGCACGCCGATATAGGCTTCGTGGCGGCCGAGCACCAATGGCTCGGCACCGCGGATCTTCAGCGCAGCGTTGATTCCGGCGATGGCCCCCTGCCCTGCCGCCTCCTCGTACCCCGACGTGCCGTTGATCTGCCCGGCGAAGAACAATCCCTCGGCCTTCCGTGACTCCAAGCTCGGCCAAAGCTGCGTGGGTGGTGCGAAATCGTATTCGACTGCGTAGGCGGGACGAACGAGCTCCGCCCGCTCAAGGCCGGGTACGCTCCGCACCAGCTCAATCTGTACCTCGAGCGGCATGCTCGTGGAAAGGCCATTGATGTAGAATTCGTCGGTGTGCCGTCCTTCCGGTTCAAGAAACAGCAGGTGGCGGGGTTTATCGGCGAAACGGACAAACTTGTCTTCGATGCTCGGGCAATACCGGGGCCCTACGCCCTCGATCTCCCCCGAGTACATGGCGGAAGTGTGGAGGTTGCGCCGCACGATCTCTGCGGAGCGCTCCGTGGTGTACGTCATCCAGCAGGAAAGCTGGTCGGTTCCCGGCGCCCAGCCCAGACGCTGTTGCTGTCTGCTGGATTGTTCCACGTGGAACAACTCGTCCTTCTCTCGGGTGTCGTGGAACGCGAAGAACGTCGGCTGTGGGTCGCCCTTTTGCTCCTCCATCCGACTAAAATCGATGGTCCGCCCCAGTACGCGCGGTGGGGTGCCGGTTTTTAGTCGGCGCAACTCGATCCCGGCCTCCTGCAGGCTCGCGGAAAGGGTCCGGGCGCTGAAATCGCCCAAGCGCCCGCCTTCGTTCTTGTTCTTTCCGATGTGCAGCAGGCCACGGAGAAACGTGCCGGTCGTGATCACTACCGCCCGCCCGTGGAAGTCGATGTCGAGATTCGTCTGGCAGCCGAGGACGCTTCTTCCCTCTCGGAGCAACCCGGTGGCGGTTGCTTGGAATATGAGCAGGTTAGGCTGCGCCTCTAGAGTCTGCTTCATCCGCAGCTGATAGGCCTTTTTGTCGCATTGAGCGCGCGGGGACTGGACCGCCGGGCCTTTCGACTCGTTCAATAGGCGGAACTGGATGCCGGTGGCATCGGTGTTCATCGCCATCTCACCGCCGAGCGCGTCGATCTCGCGCACGATATGCCCCTTGGCCTGTCCGCCGATCGCTGGGTTGCAGCTCATCTGCGCGATCGTGTCGAGATTGCCGGTGAGCAGCAGGGTATCGGCGCCAAGACGCGCCGCCGCCAACGCCGCCTCGCAGCCGGCATGCCCGGCGCCGCAGACGATCACATCGAAGACTTTGCTGTGGAAAATGTACGCCATGGGAAATCCGAACAGCCGCGCGTGGTAGATAGGAGAGGGGAGTGCCGCGTTATTTGCCGATGCAGAAGCTCGCGAACAGTTTGTCCAAGATGCGCTCGTGGTCCACGCGCCCGCCGATCCGGCCGAGTGCATCGAGCGCCCCGCGCAAATCCGATGCCATCAACTCATCTGCGCCCCCCCTTCTTCCGAGTTTGGCCTCTGCTTGCGCCAGGCATTGAGTCGCTTCCGCCAGATCTCCAGCATGCCGGGCGTTGATGGCGATTATATCGCCGTCAAATGTAATTCGTTGATTATCAATCAATCCGGAAATAGCTGATTCGAGGTCTTCCACGCCGCCACCAGTCAGCGCCGAAACTTCCACTCGGGAGAAGTGCGCCCACTCCACCGGCGGAGTGCCGGGGCCGGCGAGGTCGCGCTTGTTCCAGACGACGACCGTGTTGGCGACGGTCAGCCGATCGGCAACCGTTGCGGGCAGGGTGGGGCAGGGCCGCGTCGCATCCAAGACCACCAGGAAAAGGTCCGCCTCGGCCGCGCGTTCTAGTGTGCGTTCGATGCCGCGGGCCTCGAGCGCGCCCGGGGTCGCGTTCAGTCCAGCAGTATCCACGAAACGGACTTTGTGCGCGCCCAGCACCCTGGCTTCCTCGAGGTAGTCGCGCGTGGTGCCCGGCTCCGGACTCACCAACGCCCGATCCCAACCCACCAGTCGGTTGAGCAGGCTGCTCTTGCCGGCATTGGGTTCGCCCACGATCACCGCGCGCACGCCGTCGCGCAGCAACGCGCCGTAGTGCGCCGTGGCGAGCAGTCGCTCGAGCTCCGCACGAAGCGCCGCCACCTCCCCGTGCAACCTTCCGCGATCCTCGGCTGGCAGATCCTCCTCGGGGAAATCGATGTATGCCTCGACCTGCGCGACGATGCCGACGAGGCGCTCGATCGCCGCCGCGATCTGTTTGCCGAGCGCGCCGCGCAGTTGTCGGTTCGCCGCCTCGAGCGCTCGTTCGCTCCGCGCGTGAATGAGATCCATCACCGCCTCGGCTTGGCTCAGATCCATGCGGCCGTTGAGAAACGCACGTTTCGTGAACTCACCGGGTTCCGCCATCCGCGCGCCTCGGGCGACCAGATCTTCGAGGACACGCTCCGCGATGTACGGGCTCCCATGACAGCCGATCTCCATCACATCCTCGCCCGTGTACGACGCCGGACCCGCGAAGTACGTGAACAACACATCGTCCACGAGCGCGCCCGCCCGGTCGCGATAGTCCGCGTGGGCCGCGGCGCGGGGTGGGGGAACGCGCCCGAAAATCTCCCGCGCCAACCGCGCGCACTCACCGCCCGAGACCCGCACGAGCGCGACCGCCGACTCCCCGGAGGGAGTCGCGAGCGCGACGATGGTCTCTTCATGCGGCCGAGCAGTGGGCATTTCCGCCACGTTGCACGCCGGCGCCGTGAAAACAATCCCGCAGCCGACGCGGCCGTTCCCGGCGTACGCCGCCCCACGAATGCCACCTCGTCCGCGCGTGATGTGCACCCGCTCCGCCGAACGTGGTCGCCGCACGACATCCACCTTGCGCTTACTTTGGGGTAGCCGTGGCGGACGCGCTCCTGTCGCATCTCGTCCCATGGATTCGCTCGAGCAGCAACGTCTCGATTTCATTCGCCGCAGTGCCGGATTCCGCGCGTTTCCGCTCGCTGGTATGGCGGCGTGGGCAGCTGTCGGCATCGCGAGCAGATTCGTGACGCCGGCCGCCTCGCTCTACGTGATGTTGTTTGCGACTGGGGCGATCTTCCCGCTCGCACTCGGAATCGCCGCGCTGACCGGCCAGCGAATTTTCCAGAAGGGCAACGCGTTTGCGGCCCTGATGGGGCAATCGGTGCTCATGGTGAATCTGCTCTGGGCGCTTCACTTCGCGCTTATTCTTCAGAAACCCGCGCTCGCTCCGCTCTCTCTCGCCCTCGGTCTCGGGCTGCATTGGATCGTTTTCGGTTGGATCATCCGGGCGCCACTGGGGCTCGTCCACGCGATCGCGCGCACGGCGGCGTGCACCGCGGCGTACGCGGTCGGGGGAGAATACCGTATGGCCGCCATCTCCGCCGCGGTCGTCGCATGTTACGCGCTCACGTTGGTCCAACTGGGTTCCTGGAACCGCTGCGCGGTGCTCCGACCGACAACAGCTGCCGGCATCGATTAACTCTCCGGAGCCACGAGTTCGGCGTACTCGCGGTGCTTTCGCAGGTACGCCGCCGCGTAGCTGCACGCCGGCACGACCAGTTTCCCGTGCGCCCGCGCAAACTGGAGTGCGGCCTCCGTCAGCTGCGCTGCGATCCCGCCACCACGCAACGCATCCGGCACGAACGTGTGGGTGAACACGAGCGCATCGCCCCGTTCTACGTATTCGAGCACCGCCGTGTGGCTGTCCACGACGGTCTCGAAGCGGTGTTCGGAGCCCCGATGGGTGATGACGCTGTTCATTGAGATCGGATTCGCGCGCCGTACTTCGCCGGCTTTCGCTCCCGGTCAACTCTCCGCCGGAAATCGTTCCGTGGGCGATACCGGCACCCGCGCTGCCGCCGACGCTGGCCCGCAGCTTGCTTGAATAGAATTCATGCCGCGCCCGCTCCACAACTCTTCCGCCCCTCGCTGCCGCACACCGGGGCGGGCTGCAAACGCTGCGCGTTTTCGCCCATGATCCTCGTCCACGCTGCGATCGCCCCCGATTCCGTGCTGCCGGAGATTCCGATCCTCGTCGAGCGGCGCCAGCTCGCGAAACGCCTCTGGCGCGCCGCGGCAGCCAATGGCGCCGAGTTCGGCTTCGAGCTCTCGGGGCCGCTCACTCACGGCGACACCGTTTTCGCCAACGCAGCCGCGCGCTACGTGATCCGCCAACAGCCCGAACCGGTGCTCGAAATCCCTCTGCCAACCGCACCTGATGCCGCGGCTGTCACCGGCTGGGCGGTCGGCAATCTCCATTTTCCGATCGAGGCGCAACCCGCGCGCCTGCTCGCGCCCGACGATACTGCACTGCGCCAGTCGCTTGAGCGCATGGGCATTGTCTACCGCGCGACCGAGGAGGTCTTCCGGCCGCACCGGCTCGCCGCCGGTGCCGCGCCGCACAGCCACGCGGTCGGCCCGGAGGCCCATCCGTTCCTCTTCAAACCCGTCGCCAACCGCGCATGAGCGAGCCCACCGCCACCGTCGCCGCTTCGTGGATAGCGCGGCTGTTGCAGACGACCGATTCGTTCTACCCGACGGGCACCTACGCGCACTCCTTCGGGCTCGAGGGGCTAGTGCAGTCCGGCGCAGTGCGCGATCGCGCCACGCTGCGCGATCTTCTGCTCGGGCAGGCCGTGCCGCAGCTCGGCCGCACGGATCTGCCGATCGCCGCGCGCGCGTGGGATGCTGCCGGCGCGCCGCCCGACTGGGAGACGCTGCGCATGCTCTGCGAACTCGGCGCCGCGCTGCGCGGCACCCGCGAGCTCCGTTCCGCCTCGGCTGCGATCGGCGCCCAACGTCTCGACTTCGCTGTAACGGTCCACGGCGACAGTGGACCCGCGGGAGAATTCAATCGCCGCGCCGCCGCAGGCGGTTGGCCGCGTCCGTCCTGCGTGGCCGCGGCGATCGAGGGCCGCGCACTCGGCGCGCCACGCGAAGCCGTGCTTGCCGCCGTGCTCTACGGCGCGCTCTCGGCCCTCGTCGCCGCCGCGGTGAAACTCCTCCGCCTTGGCCAGAACGCCAGCCACACGCTCCTCGCCGAAGCGCTCGCCGCCGGCGAAGCCGAGGTCGCCGCCGCGCCAGCTCGCCCACTCGACGAATTGGGCACCTTCAACCCGTGGTGGGACATCGCCTCCGCCTGCCACGAATCCGCCGACTTCCGCCTCTTCATCTCGTAGCGCACCAGCAACGAAACAGCTCTGCGCCCGCGCTCGCGTGCCCTTCCTATTCCGCAATCCGCAATCGAAAATCCGAAATCGCAAATGCCTCGTCCTCCTCGCATTGGCGTCGGTGGCCCTGTCGGCTCCGGCAAAACCATGCTCTGCCTGCGGCTCTGCCAGAAGCTGCGCGAGCGCTACTCGATGGCCGTCGTCACAAACGACATCTACACACTCGAGGACGCGCAGTTCCTCCGCCGCCACAGCGCGCTCGCGCCCGAACGCATCGTCGGCGTGGAGACAGGTGGCTGCCCGCACACCGCGATCCGCGACGACACCACGATGAACGAGCAGGCCGTGCGCGGGCTCGAGGCGCTGTTTCCCGACCTCCAGCTCGTGCTCGTCGAGAGCGGTGGCGACAACCTCTCCGCCACGTTCTCCCCCGAACTCGTCGACTCGTTCATTTACGTGATCGACGTCGCCGAGGGGGACAAGATCCCGCGCAAGGGCGGACCCGCGATCCGCTTCAGCGATCTGCTCCTCATCAACAAAATCACGCTCGCGCCGCACGTCGGCGCCGACCTCGCCGTGATGGAGCGCGACGCCAAGGCGCAGCGCGGCGCGCGGCCGTTCCTGCTCTGCGATCTGAAGAGCGAGCAGGGCCTCGACAACGTGATCGCCTGGATCGAGCGCGAGGTGCTCTTCGCGACCAAGCCGAAGACCGCGTGAGCAAGTCCTCTCCATCTCTGTGCAGGTCGGGCTTTACGTCCGACACCTGCGCCAGTGCGGAGCTCTCCGAAGTCGGGCGTGAAGCCGGACCTACGACGGCCGAACCGGCCGCAGCGCCGTCACCGGCATCCCGCACAGCACCCGCACTGCGCGGACATCTGCACCTCGCCGCGGCTACGCGTCCCACCGGCGAGACGTATCTCGCGCGCCAGTCCTTCCGCGCACCGTTCCACCTGAGCAAACCGTATTGGGACGGCCGTGTCCTGCACGCGCAGCTCGTCAACTCCACCGCCGGCATTCTCGCCGGCGACGAACTCGAGCTCGACATCACCATCGAGTCCGGCGCCTCGCTGGCAGTGACGACCCCCGCCGCGGCACGCGCTTTCATGATGCAGGCCGGTGCGGCGCGCTGCCGGCAGCGGTTCGCCGTAGGCGCGGGCGCGTGGCTGGAATACCTGCCTGAGCCGCTCTTCCCGCACCGGGAAACCGATTACGCGCAGCACACTTCTCTTGAGCTCGCAGCCGGCGCGTCGGCGTTCTTCACCGATCAACTTGCGCCCGGTCGTGTCGGGCGAGGGGAGTGCTGGTCGTGGCGGCGCCTGCGGATGGCGCTCCAAGTTGGCGTCGACGGCCGACTGCTCCTGCGGGAGCAGCTCGACGCCAGCGGCGCGGAGCTTGCGCGCCTCGCAAATTTCCACGGCATGCCTGAAGCGTGGTTCGGCACCGCGGTGATCGCCGCGCCGGCGCTCGCCGCCGATGCGCCCGTGTGGGAGCAGCTCCGCGCATTGCACCGGAACGGTTGCCTGTGCGGTGTGACGACGCTCGCGCCCAGCGTGTGGATCGTGCGTTTGGTCGCTGCCAACGGACTCGTTTTGCGCGACACGTTCATGGCGCTGCGCACGGCGCTAGCTGCCGTTTTGCCCGGCCTGCAGGCGGATCTACGAAAACTTTGAAGCGAGCGCTCGGGCGCCGAACCGCGGTCCAGCGTCCGCCGTGGCACATGCCCTGCTGAAAGGAGAGCGTAACACCTTCTGAGCAAAAAGTAGCACTCACATACTTCGCCATGATCTCTCTCCCTGCCTCTTTTCGCCGCCTGGCCGCGGCTTCCGGTCTGCTCCTCGCCCTCGCGGCGCCGCTCGTCGCCGAGCCGTTGAAGGTCGCCTTCTCCGACTGGCCCGGCTGGACCGCCCTTGAAATCGCCGCGCAGAAGGGCTGGTTCAAGGAGGCCGGCGTCGAGGTCGAGCTGCTCTGGTTCGAGTACGGCCCGTCGATGGAGGCGTTCACCGCCGGCAAATGCGACGCCGTCACCGTCACCAATGGCGACGCGCTCGTCACCGGCGCCAACGGCGCGAAGAATATCATGATTCTCATGACCGACTACTCCAATGGCAACGACATGATCGTCGCCGCGCCCGGCATCGGTTCCATCGCCGAACTCAAGGGCAAGAAGATCGGCATCGAGATCGGCTTCGTCGAACACCTGCTCCTCCTCAATGGCCTCAAGAAGGCCGGCCTGACCGAGAAGGATGTCGAGCTCATCCCCACGCCGACGAATCAGACCCCGCAGGTCCTCGCCTCGGGCCAGGTCGACGCGATCGGCGCGTGGCAGCCCAACTCCGGCGCCGCCCTCAAAGCGGTGCCCGGCTCGAAAGCCATCTACACCTCCGCCAACGAGCCCGGCCTGATCTACGATGCCGTGGTCGTCTCCCCGCAGAGCCTCGCCACGCGCCGCGCCGATTGGGTGAAATTCGCCCGCGTCTGGGACAAGGTGGTCGCCTATATCCGCGATCCAGCGACACAGAAAGACGCCATCGCGATCATGGCGGCGCGTGCCGGCGTCGATCCGAAGGAGTACGCCGCGTTTCTTCCCGGCACCCGCTTCCTCTCGCTCACCGAGGGCGCGAAGGTCCTCGCCGCCAAGTCCGAGGGCTTCGACTCGCTGCTCGGCTCCTCGAAGATCGCCAACGATTTCAACGTAGCCAACGGCGTCTACAAGGAGCCGCAGGACGTGGCCTCGTACATCGACGCCAAGGTCACCGTCGAAGCACTCAAGAAGTGAGCCGACGCCGCTGACCGACGCCCCCTGAACGCGGCGTCGGGCAAGTTGGAAGTCTGAAATCGGAAGTTGGTGACGAGGCTCCGGTCCGCGCCACCGAGGGACCGCCTGCGCCCAAATACCAGACTCCAACGGCCAACTGTTTCCTCCTCCGTCCCACCATGTCACGACACCACTGGTTCGCCGTCCGTCAGGAGCAGTCGCCGCGCCGGCAGCGGCTCCTCGGCGTGCTCGCGTTCCTTCTGCCGCTCGCAGTGTGGTGCGTCGTCAGCTACATCCCGTTCGTCTGGCACCCGATGATCAAGGTGGCGGATCCCGGCGCGGTCTCCTGGTTCCGCGTCGATCAGCTCATCCCGCGAGAGGATTTCGCAACGCAGGTTGCCCGCGTCCGCAGCGAGGGTGGGGCGGTGCCCATCGGTGTGCGCGCCAACCCGATCTATCTGCCGGCGCCGCACGCGGTCGGTCGTGCGCTCTACACCGCGTTCACCACCGCGCCCGTGCTGCGCGGCGACCTCTGGCTGCACGAGAGTCTGTGGATGAGCATCCAGACGATCTTCTGGGGCTTTCTCATCTCCTCAGCCGTGGGCGTGCCGCTCGGGATCCTCTGCGGCGCGTACACCTCGGTCGCGCGCACCACCGAGCCGTTCGTCGACTTCGTCCGCTACATGCCGGCACCGGCGTTCGGCGCGCTCATGGTCGCCGTGTTCGGCATCCACCTGGAACCGAAGATCGCGATCATCGTCATCGGCACGTTCTTCCAACAGGTGCTCGTCGTCTCGAACACCGTGCGCAAAGCCGAGCTTGGCCTGATCGAGGCCGCGCAGACTCTCGGCGCCAAACGCCGCCACCTGCTCCTGCGTGTGCTCGTGCCCGCGAGCCTGCCCGATCTCTATAACGACCTGCGCATCCTCCTCGGCTGGGCGTGGACGTACCTCATCGTCGCCGAGGTTGTAGGCGTGAGCTCCGGGATCACCTTCTTCATCAACCAGCAGGCGAAGTACCGGAACTTCGACAATGTCTACGCCGCCATCGTGATCATCGGCGTGATCGGCCTCGCGACCGACCAAGTGCTGGCCTTCATCGGTGCGCGCCTCTTCCCCTGGCGCAACCCGCGCCCCAGCCTCCTGCGCACGCTCATCGTCCGCCTCTTCGCCGACCGCTACACGGTGCTTTTCCCCGACGAGCCGGAAAAAAAGGAGACCGCTGCATGAGCACTTCCGGTTCCGCCGCCACCCCGTCTCCGTCGCCCGATTACCGCGCGCAATCGCCCGCCGTGGCCGAGCGGTTCCGCAAACTCCGCGAGCGCCCGGTCGTGCTCACTGTCGAGAACCTCGGCCGGCAGTTCGAGGGCGAGAACGGCCCGGTCACCGCGCTGCGCGACGTCTCCTTTCAGGTCCACCGCCGCGAGTTCCTCTGCGTGATCGGCCCCTCGGGCTGCGGCAAGTCCACGCTCATCCGTATGGTCGCCGGTCTCGATTACCCGACCTCCGGTCGCATGCTGCTCGACGGCCGCGAGGTGAGCGGCCCCGGCCCGGACCGCGGCATGGTCTTCCAAGGCTACACCCTCTTCCCGTGGCTGAATGTCACCCGCAACGTGATGTTCGGACTCGAGATGCAGGGTATGGACCGCGGCCGCGCCGAGGCCGAGGCGCGCCAGTGGATCGATCTCGTCGGCCTCTCGCGCTTCGAGAAGGCCTATCCGACGCAGCTCTCCGGCGGCATGAAGCAACGCACCGCCATCGCCCGTGCCCTCGCCGCTAACCCGCGGATCCTGCTGATGGACGAACCGTTCGGTGCGCTCGACGCCCAGACGCGCGCTCAGATGCAGACCCACCTGCTCGAGATCTGGCGCAACGTCGACGTCACCATCCTCTTCATCACCCACGACCTCGACGAGGCTATCCTGCTCGCCGACCGTATCCTCGTCCTGAAGGCGAACCCCGGCGAGGTCGCCGAACTCATCGAGGTGCCCGTGCCGCGTCCGCGCAGCTTGGCGCAGCTCAACTCCCCCGAGTTCCTCGCCACGCGTCGCCGGCTCGACGAGCTCATCCACCCGCGCCGCGAGCACGCCGCCGCGGAGGCAGAAAAACTTCCCATCGTCCGCCTCACGCAGGTCGGCGACGACGTCGAATAACCATGCCGCGCGCCGCCTCCAGCTCCGCGAAACCCCGCCGCCGTGCGCACACCCGCGCAGCCGCCCCGGTCGTGTGGTCGCACCTGGCCTGGCCCGAGATTGCCGCGCTGCCAGCAGCCGGCATGGACGCCGTGATCTTGCCTTGCGGCGCCACCGAGCAGCACGGCCCGCACCTCGGCACCGGCATGGACGCCTGCCTCGCCACGATCCTCGGCAACGCCGTCTCCGCCGCCACGGGCGTACCCGTGCTTCCGACACTCGAGTACGGCTGCTCGCTCGGCCACTCGCACCGCTGGCCCGGCACACTTGCGCTTCAGCCGCAGACGCTCATCGCGCTCGTCACCGACATCGGCGATTGGCTCTTCGCCGCCGGTTTCCGCCGGCTCTTTCTGCTCAACACGCACGTGACCAATTTCGCCCCGCTGCGTTGCGCGCTGGAAATTTTGCGCAGCCGCCACGACGGCTTCATGGTCGCGTTGATCAACTCCGCCGAGGCCAGCCCTCGCGTGCGCCGCGAGTTCTTCGCCGACGCCGCCGATTGGCACGCCAACGCCGCCGAGACCGCCGTCATGCTCTCGCATGCGCCCGAGCTTGTGCGCCATGACCTCGTGAGAAGTGCCGACGACCCCGACCGCACCGGCGGCTGCGTCTTCGCGCATCCCGTCAACCGTACGAGCAAAAACGGCGTCACCGGTCTTCCGAGCCGCGCAACGAAGGCCCAGGGCCGGAAGCTCATGCGCTGGCTCGTCGCCGATCTGGCGAAGCGCATCAGCCGCGGCCTGCGCGAACGCTCGCCGCTCGACGTGCCCTATTTCCCGAGTTCCAGCGGGCAGTCGCCATCGGCGACGGCCGCTGCCGCGGCCGAGTAGTTGGCAGTTTGCAGTTGGGATTTGGTCCCGGAAGCGAACCGCCAGCAGCGAGACCGCTCATCCGTCCTCTCCGAACCAAATACCAACTTCCAACTGCCAACTTCCTCCTCCTTTCGTCCGATGAAACCCGATTCCGAGATCCTCAAACTTCAGGCCGAACTCAAAGCCAAGGGCGTCAAGTACTGCGTCGGAGCCTACACCGACATCCACGGCATTCCCAAGGGCAAGTTCGTCCCGATCGACCACTTCCTCCACTTCGCGCATGGCTCCGAACTCTACACCGGCTACGCCCTCGATGGCCTCGGCCAGCGCCCCAACGACGACGAGATCGCCTCGTTGCCCGATCTCGACCGCGGCTTCCAGCTCCCCTGGAAGCCCGAGGTCGCCTGGTTTCCGGCCGACAACACCTTCCACGGCGAGCCGTACGCCATCAACACGCGCGTCGCGCTGAAGAAGGTCCTCGCCGACGCCGCCACGCTCGGCCTCGGCTTCAACCTCGGCATCGAGTGCGAAGTCTTCGTCGTGAAGCAGGCCGAGGACGGGAAGATCTCGATCCCCAACTCCGACGACAACCTCGTGAAGAGTTGCTACGACGTGAAGCGCTTCCTCGACCGCTACACCTGGCTCGACAAGGTCTCCACGGCGATCAACCAGCTCGGCTGGGACCTCTACTCGCTCGACCACGAGGACGCGCATTCGCAGTTCGAATTCGACTTCAAGTACGCCGACGCGCTCACGATGTGCGACCGCTACGTCTTCTTCCGGATGATGGCGAAACACTACGCCGCCGAAGAGGGCCTGCTCGCCACGTTCATGCCCAAGCCCTTCGCCGATAAGACCGGCAACGGCGCGCACTTCAACATGTCGCTCTACGAGCTCGCCTCGGGCGTGAACGCCTTCAAGTGCGACCCGCAGGACGACCCGCGCGGCCTCGGGCTCACGCCGCTGGCGTATTCGTTCATCGCGGGCATCATCCGCCACGGCCCGGCGATCTGCGCCGCGCTCGCGCCGACGGTAAACAGCTACAAGCGCCTCATCCGCCGCGGCGCGATGAGCTACTATTCGTGGGCGCCGGTCTTCAACAGCTTCGGCACCAACAACCGCACCAACTCCATCCGCGTGCCCATGGGCGGCGGTCGTTGCGAGAGCCGCAACGCCGATTCCGCCTGCAACCCGTACCTCGGCGCCACGCTCCTGCTCGCCGCCGGTCTCGAAGGCATCCGCGAGAAACTCGATCCCGGCCACCCGCAGGAGGAGAACCTCTACGAGTTGCCCGAGGCCGAGTTGGCCAAGCGCGGCATCCGCTACCTGCCGCGCGACCTCGAGGAAGCCGTCGAGCAGTTCGCCGCCGATCCCTTCGTTACCAAAGTCCTCGGCCAGGAGCTGCGCGACGAGTTCATCACCTACAAGAGCGAGGAGTGGCGCGCTTACCACCTCACCGTCAGCCAGTGGGAAATCGACCGGTATGCCCGGCTCTTCTGACACCTCCGCAACGACTCCACCCTCCGCGCCGGCCTCGACGCCCGGCGCGGATTCCGGCAACGCTGTCCCCATGCCTCGCGCCACTCGCAAATCCGACAAGGTCGCCCGATTCAGCGTCTCGTTGCCCGAGAGCCTGCTCGACGAGCTCGACGCGATGGTGACGAAGCGCGGCTTCCAGAGCCGCTCGCAGGCGATCGCCGCCCTCGCGCGCGACGGCCTCGTCGAGTTCGCCAGCCAGACCGAGTCGGGCTCCGTCGGCGGCACCATCTCGCTCGTGTACGACTACCGGAAGCGCGACCTGCAGACGAAACTCGCCGAGATTCAGCACCGTTATTACCTGCTGATCGTCTCATCGATGCACGTACACCTCGAGCACCACAACTACCTCGAGGTGTTGCTCGTGCAGGGCCAGGCCGACGAGTTGCGCAAACTCACCGACGAACTCGTGACCTGCAAAGGCGTGAAGAACGGCCGCCTCAATCTCATGGCCGCCGCCATCCCGCCGTTGCAGTAGCAGGGTAGGGCGCCCCCTCCGCGGAAGCCGGGATCGCTGATCCCGGTCCGTCGCTCGGTCCATGCCGGCCAAGAGCGAACGATACCGACCGCAGCCCTTTCCCCGTTGCCCCTTCCCGACGCCCGGGCTTGCCTGTCGCGCGTTTCATCCCCCGATGCCCGTCGCCACGCAATCCTACCCCATCCCTGGCGACCTCGTCGTCACCGCGCCGGCCGATCTCAAGTTGCTCACGCCCTATGTGCTCACCGAGCAGGGCGATTGGTTCGAACCGGAGATCCGTTTTGTGCGCCGGCTGCTCCAGCCCGGTATGGGCGTTGTCGATATCGGGGCGAACTTCGGTCTCTATACCCTCACCGCCGCGCGGGCCGTCGGCCCCACCGGCCGGGTCATCGCCTTCGAACCGGCCAGCCTCCCGCGCTCCTGTCTCGCCCGGAGCCTCCAAGCCAACGGGCTGTCCCAGGTCGAACTGCATGGCACGGCGCTCTCCAACCGCGAGGGGACCGCGCACCTCGCGCTCTCCGACAATTCCGAGCTGAACCACCTCGGCGCCGACGGGCTGGCGGGCGAAACCGTGCCGCTGACCACGCTCGACGCCGCATCCGCGTCCTGGACGCACCAGGTGCACTTCCTCAAGCTCGATGCCGAGGGCGAGGAGATCCACATTCTGGAGTGCGCCCGGCGGTTCTTCGCAACCCACGACCCGCTGGTGATGTTCGAGCACCATCACGGCGACTCCGTGAACACCGGGCACATCCAGGCCTTCCGCGCGTACGGCTTCGCCATCTTCCGCCACCTTCCCGGACCCAACGTGCTCGTCCCGCACGCCTCCGAAGCCGTCCCCGACGCCTTTCTGCTCAACGTCTTCGCCTGCCGACCCGCGATGACCGCGCAGCTCGCGGCGGCCGGCCTGCTGCTGCCCGCCCCCGCTCCAATACCGCCGCCGCTCACGCCGACAGAGGCGATCGCGTTGGTCAGCCGCTGGCTCAAAGGCCGGCCGTGGGTGAGCGCACTCTGGCCCAACGGCGTTTCCTCCTCCGCGCTCCCCGGCCACGAAACCTATCTGCCAGCGTTGGCCGATGTACTCCGGAGCGAAGCGTCGGATGAGCTGCCCGAGCGCCGCTGGGCTTTCGCTTCCCGCGCCCTCGCCCGGCTGCGCGTCGCCATCGATCAACAGGCCACCCCCGCGCGCCTGTTCACCACCGCGCGGGTTGCCCTCGCCCTCGGCGAACGCGCGCTCGCGGTCAACTGTCTCCTGCAAACGAGCACAACGGCTTCCCCGGACCAGCTGGCGCCCGAGCCGTTCCTGCCCCCGGAGCCGCGTTTCGACGATCTCGACCCGACCGGGAACCTGTCCGCCGCGCTCGCCGCGATGCGCGACGAACCCCTCCTCGAATACTCCGCCTTCTCGGTGTACTACGCCCGCAAGAAGGCCCTGCCGATGCTGCTGCGCCTCGCCCGCAATCCCCTGCGCTCACCGGCGGCGACCCGCCGCCTGACCGCGGCCCGCCACCTCCTCCCGCTGGGGCCGGTCTGAGCCGTTTGGCGCCCGCAAATCGCTGTATTTCGGTCACTTCGGCGCCTTTCTGGGGCGGGAAAAACGATTTTGCGGCGTGCGAAAACCATTCTGGCAGCCCCAGAAGTCATTTTTCCAACCCCTGGAATCGTTTCTCCAGCCGCCAGAATCGTTCCCGCAACCCCCGCAACGACTCCAGCACCTGCGGGAACGAGTCCCGCAAGCCGGGAAACCATTCTGGCAGTTGCCAAAACCAGTTCCGCACGTGCGGGTGCGATCCTCGCAATTGCGGCAATCGTTCCGCGACATGCGGCAAAGGCTCCGGCACGTGCTAAAACCGTTTTGGCACCCGCGGCAGCGGTTGCCGCACGCGCCAGAATCATTTCCGCGCGTGCCCCAATCATTCCCGCACATGCCAGAACAACTTCCCCGCCTGCCCGAAGCATTCCTGCAACCGCCGGAATGATTCCCGCAACTGCCGGAGCGATTCCAGCAATTGCTGGAGGCATCGCCGCAGTCGTGGGAATGATCTCCGCAGCCGCGTGCAGCAGCGCGCCAGTTCCCGCGATCGTATGCGCGCCGCTGGCGTAACGCCGCGGCCGTACGGCGCAGCCTGGTCGATCCGCTCACCGCTGGCTCTTCCTCCGATCCAGCAGGTTCACCGCGCCCCGGTGCCGCCGCTGCAACGCGTCCTCCAGCGCATAAAACAGCCGAGCCGGCGACCTCCGGATCCGACGTGGGAGATCGTGGCTGAAGGGGTCAGCTTCGAGTGGAAAACCAGTCAGGCGAATCGGGTAGCCGGTGGTAGTTAGCCGCCGGCTCCCACACCACCCGGCGTACGGGTCCGTACCGGGCGGTTCCGGTCTCCATCACTCGACGGCGCGCGGGGCGCCTTCGGGGGCAATGGTAGGCGATCCAACTCTCTTGCAGGGAGACGACTCCTTGTTGCTTGAGCCAGTCGTTGTTGAGCGCGGCTTGCACGATGGAGTTGGTGCTCATGCGCCAGCAGCCCTTGCGGGGACCGGCTGCACAGATGCACCTCCTCGGGATCGGCGCCCAGCCGCAGCAGATTCCTCCGCCGGCAGCGGACGCAGCCGACGAACAGGGTCAGGCTTTGGACATTGCACTGGTCACCGACGACCAATGTCACGGAGCCGAGCGGCGCCTTTCCCCGCCGGCACCGCCAGCGCCGCCGCGGCGGCTGCTTCCGCCCTGCACTTCGGCAGGTGTCGCGCCCGCCCGGTGGTGTGAAGGCGAAACCCGGCATCGTCGCACCCGTTTGCGCACTTGCCAGGCGCGGCGCGCCGGGGGCAGTGATACGTCGATGCGAATCCTGGTGCTGGAAGATGAGCAACAACTCGCGCGTCATATCGTGAGCGCGCTCACTCGCCACGGCCATGTGGCCAGCGCCGAACACGATGGGAACGCCGGGGTGCGACGCGCGCTCGTGGATCACCCCGACTTGATCGTGCTCGATCTGAATCTCCCCGGGATCGACGGTTTCGGCGTGCTCGCGCAGGTGCGTGCGTCTGGTTGCGCGGCGCGGGTGTTGATGCTCACGGCACGGGGCGAGGTGGAGCATCGCGTGGCGGGATTGCGCGCCGGGGCGGATGACTACGTGGCGAAGCCGTTCGCGATGGACGAACTGCTTGCGCGGATCGAGGCGCTCGGTCGCCGCGGCACGGCGCCGACAGCGGAGGACTTGCTCGCGGTGGCGGACCTGCGGGTGGATGCCCACCGGCGCACCGTGACGCGCAACGGTGGGTTGATCGAGTTGTCGCCGCGCGAGTTCGACCTGCTGCTCGTCCTGATGCAGGAACCCGGTCGCGTGTTTTCGCGCGGCGAGATCTGCGAGCGCGTCTGGCAACGCGAGCACGAATGCCAGACGCGCACGGTGGAGATCTTCATCGGCCGCCTGCGCAAAAAGATTGATGCCAACGGCCCGCAGCTGATCCACACCGTCCGCTCGGTCGGCTACACGCTGCGCGCGCCGTCCCGCCCATGACGCCCGAGAACAACGCGCCGCTGTTTCCCGCCAACACCCCGGTCCGCTTCCGGTGGCGCCTCCAGCTCACGATCATGGCCGTGGTGTCGCTCATCACGGTGGGCGTGCTCTGGATGGCGCACCGGCGGGTGGCGGAGACGGTGACGCGGGGGCTGACGCGGGAATTCCAGCAAACCTTCGCGTCCCTGCACGATGTACAGGAGATGCGGCGCGCGGCGCTGGTCGAACGCTGTCTCGAATTGGTGGAGCGGCTGGGCGTCTCCGCGGGGGAGGATTTCCGGCAGCGGCTCTATACGCATGGAGTGGAAGTGTTGGGTGACACGATCGAGGTCGACGAAGACCATGAGGCCCGCGAGCGGCGGCAGTTCCACGTCGAATTTGTGCGCTTTCTCGATCCGGACGGACGGTTCATCGAGCCGCCCGCGGGCGCGCCGGTCGGCATGCTCACGCCCGGGGAGGAGGCGCAGTTGACCTTGCACAGTTTCTCCGGGATCGCGCCGCAACTCGGCTACCTGCGCCGCGAACAGCAAGGGGAGGATGGCCCGATCCTGGACATCATCGCGCTGCCGATGGTGAACGCGCAGACGGGGCGGGTCGTGGCGGTGCTCGTGCTCGGCTTCGAACCGGCCGAGCATGTCACGGAAACGAAGCCGCCCGCCGCCGACGCGCTCACGGGGCTGTGGACGCAGGGCCAGGTGTATCTCCTTGGATTACCGCCTCCGGAGGCGCTGCGCGTCACCGATGTCCTGGCACGTGCGCTCGCCGCCGGTCCCGTGCCGGCGCGGCCGATCGAGGTGACGATCGGCGGCGTGCCACGCCTGCTGTTGCTGGAGTGCCTGAATGTCGATTCCGCTTACCCGCCGGCTTACGAAGTCGGGCTCTATTCGCTCACGAAGCTGCAGGCATTGCAGCGGCAGTTGCGCTGGCAGGTGCTTGGCGCGGGAGGGCTCGTGCTGCTGCTGGCCGTGGGTATCAGCCGTCTCATGGCCGTGCGGTTCGCCCGGCCGGTGGCCCAACTGCTGCAGTTCTCCGCCGAGAACCGCGCGCGGCGCCGGGAGGCGGAGGAGGCGCTGGCGTTGACCACCGAGGGCTTGCGGCGCGCGGCGCGCTTCTCGGCGGATGCGTCGCACCAACTGAAGACCCCGGTGGCGGTGCTGCGCGCCGGGTTGGAGGAGTTGCAGGCGAAGGAGCGTCTGTCGAAACACGCGACGCGAGAGGTGCGGGCCTTGATCGCGCAGACCTCACGGCTGTCGTCGTTGATCGACGATCTGCTGCTCCTCTCGCGCATGGATGCCGGCCGGTTGGAGATCCAGTTTCGCGCCGTCGACCTCGTGCGGCTCATCGAAGGTGTGGTGGACGATCAGAGCGTGCGCCCCGACCCGTTTGGCTTGCAGATGAGGGTCGAGCTACCGCCCCGTCTGCCGGTGCAGGGGGACGCGCGCTACCTGACGCTCGTGGTCGAGAACCTCCTCGAAAACGCCGTAAAATACAATCGCCCCGGCGGCGTCATCCGGCTGCATGCGGTGCGGCGTGAACAGTGGGTCGAACTCGCGGTCGGCAACACCGCGCGCCAGCCCATCCCGCTCGCGGACCAGCCGCGGATTTTCGATCGTTTCAGCCGTGGCAACATGGGGGAAAATATCCCCGGCTACGGACTGGGATTGAACCTTGCGCGTGAGCTCGCCCGCCTGCATCGCGGCGACCTCGAATTGCGGCGCTCCGACGAGGAATGGACGGAGTTCCTGGTGCGTCTCGTCGCGGCCGATTGAGCGGCCCACGGTCGCTGGCGGCGGCGCAAAGGTAACAGCGCGGTTACCTTAAACTTGTTGGCCCATCGCGAGGTGGAGTTAAGCCCCCGTCCGTTCCCCGTCACGGGAACGGCATGATCCACACCTCTTCAGCCTCCGCCGCTCGTCGCTCCGCCGCCAAGGTTCATACGAACCCGGCGACGGTTCTGGCCGGTGCACAGCCGCAGAGGGATGCCGAGCAGCCCCGCGAGAACAACCGGACCCAACTTCCCATGTCGCACTCCCACCGCCCTGTCCTTACCCCGGCCCTGCTCTGCGCCGGCGTGCTCTTCCTGCTGCAGCCGCGCAACGCACGCGCGGAATCGACCATCACCTACAAGTTCGAGGACTATCAGGAGTCCGGCGGTCGCGTGGGTGTGCAGGCCCAATACGCCCTGATCGAGCAGTCGCTCGGCACCGATGCGAAACTCAAGCTCACCGGCGTCATCGACTCGATCGCCGGCGCGACGCCCACCGGCGAGGCTCCTACGACGCCCGGCGGCGACGTGCCGCTCACGCAGATGCACGAACGCCGCAAGGCCTGGACCGCCGACTTCTCGCGCCAGTTCAGCCGCGTGAACCTCGGCGTCGGCATCGCCAACTCGCGCGAGAGCGACTACGTCTCCAATGGCGCGTCGCTGAACACGCTCACCGATTTCAACGACAAGAACACCTCGCTCCTCCTCGGCGTCAGCGCGACCGACGACACCATCCGGGTGTTCTACCAGTCCGAGCGCGTGAAGAAGCGCGGCTGGGATGCCGTCGTCGGCGTCAACCAGCTGCTCAATCCGCAGACCTCCGTCTCGCTCAACTTCAGCTTCGGCCACGTCTCCGGCTACCAGAGCGATCCCTACAAGATCATCACGAAGGAAACCGAGCTGGCCCCGGGCCTCTTCCTTCCGCTCACCTTCCCGGAAAACCGCCCCGACAAGCGCAACAAGTGGATCGTTTTCACGGGCGTGAACCACGCCGTCGAGTCTGTGCACGGCGCGATCGACGCGAGCTATCGCTTCTACCACGACTCCTTCGGCACAACGAGCCACACGCTCAACCTCGCCTGGCTCCAGAAACTCGGCACGCATTTCGTGCTGATCCCCAGCCTGCGCTTCTACCAGCAGGGCCAGGCGGATTTCTACCACGTCTCCCTCACCGGCACCGACATCGTGCCCGGCGACCTGCCTAATCCCGCGGGCCCGTTCTTCTCCGCCGATTACCGCCTCTCGAAGATGCGCAGCATGAACTACGGCCTCAAACTCGTGTGGAACCCCACCGAGCACGTGCACCTCGATCTCGCGTTCGACCGCTACGACATGACCGGCCTCGACGACCTCACCTCCGCCAGCGCCTATCCCGACGCCAACATCGTCACCGCCGGCGTCAGCATCACTTGGTAACCGACCGCGCACCTGCTCGTGACCGCCGCCATCGCCAACGCCTCTTCCGCCACGCTCCCGCCCTCGCCGGCGGGCGGCGCCGCTCCGCTGCGGAGCTTGGTGTTTCGCGCGCTCGGCACGAATTGCGAGGTGCGTTACGTCGCCCCCTCGCTCGGTACGGCGATGCAGTTCGAGCGCGACGCGCGCGCCTGGGTGGAGAACTTCGAGGCGCGGTACTCGCGTTTCCGCCCCACCAGCATCGTCTCGCGCCTCAACGCCGCCGCCGGCACTTGGGTCGAGATCGATCCCGAGATGGACGAGATGCTCGACATCTGCGCCTCGTTGCACGCGCTGACCGGCGGCATCCTGGACTCAACGGCGGGACCGCTCCTGCAGCTCTGGGATTACCGCAACCCTCCCACCCAGCTGCCCACGGCGGCCCGCGTGGCCGCGGCCCGCGGGCTCATCGGCTGGCCCCGCGTCGAACGCGTGCGCGGGCGCGTGCGCCTGCAAACCGGGATGGCGCTCGACTTCGGCGGTTGGGGGAAGGAGTGGGCTGTCGACGCAGTCGCCCAGCTCGCGCGCCGCGCTGGCATAGCCGACGCGTTGATCGATTTTGGGCACGATATCCGCGTGCTCGGCGCGCCGCCCGGCCGCCCCGCGTGGCACATCGGCTTGGAAGATCCCACGGCTCCCGGCCAACATCGCGGCAGCATCGCCGCGTGGGGTGGCAAAGGCGTCGCTTCGTCCGGCGACTACATCCGGCAATTCACCTTCGGCGGCCGCCGCTACGGGCACATCGTCGATCCGCGTGACGGGTACCCGGTGTTGCACGGCCTGCAGCAGGTCACCGTCATCGCCGAAAACTGTTTCATGGCCGGCGTGCTCTCCACGACGGCCTTCGTGCTCGGCCCGCGCCTGGGGCTGGAATTCATCCAGCGCTTCCCCGGCGCCGAGGGCCTGCTCGTCACCGCAAACAACCGCGCACAAACCCGCGGTTTCTGGAATTATGTTGTCACGTAAACTCAGCGTCCTTCTCGCCGCCGGGCTCCTGCTCGGTGTGGCTTCCGCCCCCGCGCGGGCCGAACTCGCTAGCGGCGTCGCCTTCCCGAGCCTCGCCGAGGCACAGCTCGAGGGCACGTTGCCCGACACCAAGGGGCAGGTCGTCCTCGTCGACTTCTGGGCCTCGTGGTGCGCGCCGTGCAAAGCGTCGTTCCCCGCGCTTGGTCAGTTGCACGCCGACTACGGCGCGCGTGGCGTCACGATCCTCGGCGTGAGCGAGGACGACAAGGCGAAGGACTACGCCGCGTTCCTCAAGAAGTACGCGCCGCCGTTCGCCACCGTGCGCGACGCCGCGCACAAGCTCGCCGGTGCCGTGAAAGTCCCCGCGATGCCGACCTCGATCGTCGTCGGCCGCGACGGTCGCGTACGCGCGATCTTCAGCGGTTACCATGGTGAGGATACGGAGAAGTCCATCCGCGCCGCCCTCGACCAAGCCCTCGCCGAATCTCCCGCTTCATGAAAAACTCGCTCCCTTTCCGCCTCGTACTCGCCGCCGGCGTGGTCGCCACGGCGATGCTCGCCACCGGATGCACCACCGCGCACGTCCAGCCTTGGGAGCGCGCGACACTTGCCGACTACACGATGCGCCCGGATCGCGATCCGCTGCAGAACGCGATGACCGAGCACATCTATTTCTCCCGCGAAGCCTCCTCCGGCGGCCGTGGTGTCGGCGGCAGCGGCTGCGGCTGCAACTGAGCCGACGATTCCGTCGAGCGACGAACATCGAGAGCCGGGGAACAACCATCGGTATACTGGAGTCGGATGCGCGCGAGACCGGGCGTCGCCCCCGATTCCCGGCCGTAGCCTCTCGATTTCTAGATACTCGTCCGACCGCTCGCGGCTGCGCCCGCCCGCGTTCGCTCTCTCCCTCTCGTTCAACCTTTCCGGCTCCGTCTGGCGGAGCCCTGCCTACCCATGCACACACTCACCTTTTCTCTCTTCTGGAAGTTTCGTCGTCTCCAACTGCCGGTGCTCGCACTCCTGGCGCTGCTGCAACGCACGCCCATCGTGCGCTGGGTGATGTGCGCCGAGTCCGTCGTCACCCCGGGCTCGCAGGGCGCGGTGCTGCGCAGCACCGCGCTCCTTGCTGCCGCCGTCGGTGCCGTGGACACGCTCGCGGGCGCGACAACGTTCAGCGCCACGCCGGCCAGCCCGGCGTCCGCGACCGTCGGCACCGCTTTTCAGGCCGCGTTCGCGATCACCGGTGCTCCGTCGACGACAAAGTCCTACACGATCTCGAATCTGCCTCCCGGTTTGAGCGTCACTAGTGCGACGGCCAGTGGCACCAGTCTCGTCCTCAACGCAAGCAGCGGCACCATTTCCGGTACGCCGACCACGGCCGGCAACTATTCCGTCTCGATCAAAGCGTGGGAAAAGACCGGGGCCACCGGAAAGAGCGCGTCCTACAGCTACACCATCAACGTCACCGGCGGCGTCGCCGCCACTGCTCCCTCGATCACGACGCAGCCGAGCAGCCAGACCGTAACCGCAGGCGGCTCCGTTTCTTTCTCGGTCGCCGCCTCCGGCACCGCTCCGCTCAGCTACCAGTGGAAGAAGGGGGGCTCTGACATCTCCGGCGCCACCTCCGCGACGTATTCGATTGCCTCGGCCGCCAGCGGCGACGCCGGCACCTACACGGTCGTGGTCACCAACTCCGCCGGCTCCGCGACTTCCAACGGCGCGACGCTCACCGTGAACGCCGCCGCCACCGCTCCCTCGATCACGACGCAGCCGAGCAACCAAACCGTAACCGCAGGCGGCTCCGTTTCTTTCTCGGTCGCCGCCTCCGGCACCGCACCGCTGAGCTACCAATGGAAGAAGGGCGGAGCGAACATCTCCGGCGCCACTTCTGCTACGTATTCGATCGCCTCCGCCGCCACCGGCGACGCCGGCACCTACACGGTCGTAGTCACCAACTCCGTCGGCTCTACGACTTCTAACGGCGCGACGCTCACCGTGAACGCCGCGGCCACCGCTCCCTCGATCACGACGCAGCCGAGCAGCCAGACCGTGACCACGGGCAGCGCCGTGTCGTTCTCCGTCGCCGCCTCCGGCACCGCACCGCTGAGCTACCAATGGAAGAAGGGCGGAGCGAACATTTCCGGCGGCACTTCTGCTACGTATTCGATCGCCTCCGCCGCCACCGGCGACGCCGGCACCTACACGGTCGTCGTCACCAACTCCGCCGGGTCCGCGACCTCCAACGGCGCGACGCTCACCGTGAACGCCGCGGCCACTGCTCCCTCGATCACGACGCAGCCGAGCAGCCAGACGGTCACCACGGGCAGCGCCGTTTCATTCTCCGTCGCCGCCTCCGGTACAGCACCGCTCAGCTACCAGTGGAAGAAGGGTGGAGCGAACATCTCCGGCGCCACCTCCGCGACGTACTCGATCGCCTCCGCCGCCACCGGCGACGCCGGCACCTACACGGTCGTCGTCACCAACTCCGCCGGCTCCGCGACTTCCAACGGCGCGACGCTCACCGTGAACGCCGCGGCCACCGCTCCCTCGATCACGACACAGCCCACTTCTCAAACGGTGACCACCGGCTCCGCAGTCTCCTTCTCCGTCGCCGCCTCCGGCACCACACCGCTGAGCTACCAATGGAAAAAGGGCGGCGCCGACATCTCCGGCGGCACTTCCGCTACGTATTCGATCGCCTCCGCCGCCAGCGGCGACGCCGGCACCTACACGGTCGTGGTCACCAACTCCGCCGGCTCCGCGACCTCCAACGGTGCGACGCTCACGGTGAACGCCGCGGCCACCGCTCCCTCGATCACGACACAGCCCACTTCTCAAACGGTGACCACCGGCTCCGCAGTCTCCTTCTCCGTCGCCGCCTCCGGCACCACACC
>DATGXO010000072.1:0-9212 GCA_035298965.1 Opitutaceae bacterium
GTTCATTGGGGAAAATGACGCCGCGAGCTCGCGCGGCGACGGTCAGGGAGTGGCGCCGGGCAACTCGTATTGCTCCTCGGAGCTCCCGCCGCGGAACACGAGTTTGGGCGCGGCGCCCGCCGTCACCCGGAACGCGAGTTCGAAGCGCCGGCGTTCGCCCGCCGGCACGTACACCGCGAGCGCCGGAGCCCTCGCGCCGCGCCAAGTCGTTTCGTCGCAGGCGACCGGGTCCGCATCGCCGTCGACCACCTGCAACTGCTCCGCCGGCTGGAAATATTCGCCGCCCGAGCCCGTGTTCTCCACGCCCACATCGAGCACGAGAAACTCGCGGCCCTCGTCGGAGTTTTCGCCCGCGAAACTGCGCTCCCGCCGGGCCGCCACCGCGACGCGGAACATCTCGTCGGTGAGTTTCAGCGGCATCGTCCACTCCGCCGGCCGCGCCTCGCCGCCGCTCACTCGCAGGCGCACCGGCGCGAGATCGAGCACGCCCTCCTCCGTGCCCGCGTGGCCGAGCGTGCCGAGCAGTTCCAGCGAGCGCGCCTCGCAAGGCACCGCGAAAAGCAGCGTGCCGCCGGTGAACACCTCGGGTAGAAAACGCGCGTCGTCCGGCAACGAGCCACCGATCGGCAAATACGCGTACTCGCCCTCGGCCAGCAGTACGCACGACTGCGCCGTGCCCGGCCAGTCGAGCAGGTTCACGCGCTCGACCTGTGCACCGGTCGGTTTCGAGAAGTCATAGACGGGCGCGTCGCCGGTCGTGGTCCAGACGCTGCGCCCGCGGAAGTCGACGAGGACAAGCCGGCAGCCAGGCGGGACAGCAACGCCCTCGGGCGCCGCAGCCGGATCGTCGACGCGGAACACGCCAAACTCGCCCACCTGATTCCGCGTCATCATCCACACCGGCTGCGGCGTCGGAAGCGGTTCTCCGAGCGCCATCGTGAAGTGTCCCGCGATGTCATCGTAGAAACGCAGCTCGGCGCCGGCGCCCTGTCCCGCCGGAATCTCGAAAACGAGGTCTCCGGTCAGCGAGTCGCCCGGATTGCCGAGCACGACCTCGCCGAGCGATTTCCGCCCGCGCTCGCCGCCGAGGCGTTGCAGCGTCCCGAGCGCACCGTCGGTAACCAGATAGAGGTGTTTCGCGAGATCTCCGATCTCGACCATCGTCACCGCCTCGCGCTCGGCCGCGCGGCGCGCGTCGATGCGGTTCAGCCAACGGCAGCCCACGACGAACCACTGCCGGCCCTGCGGCGCCGGTTTCCCGCCGTAGCTCTCGGTCGCGCGAACCGAGGAAACCGTGAGCCGGAGCGAGCCGTTCTCGGCCACCTTCGGAAACTCCTCCGCCAGCAATCCCGCAGCGGCACACCACCAGCCCAAGGCCACGAGCACGCGTCGGAGGCGACTCGCCCCACGTGGAGCGGGAGTTCGCGGGGCGCTGTTCCTCAAAAGGGGGAAAGCAAACGGGGTCGGCAAGCGCATCGGGGCCCGAGTAGAACTGGGTGGCCACCGCGAGGCGAGCGCCGTTTGGCGCCAGCGAAGCACTACCGACCGCGTCGCGTCCGCTTTCCGGCGTCGACACCACGCCCGCAGACGCGACTCCGCCGTTGCCGAGTTTCCTCTCGCCTGAGATCGAGATTCCACCTACAGACCTCGCCCATGCCCCACCCTGCGTCGTCACCCCGCCTGCTTGCCCTCGTTCTCGGCCTCTGCGGCCTCGCCACGTTGACTGCCGCATCGACAAACCGCTCCCGCGCGGCCGACCCGGGCCTTTTCGCGGAGCTGCTCACCGGCTCGCCCAACGCCACACCCTCCGCCCAAGATTCGCTCGTATTTCTCAACCGGCTCGTACAGGGGGGGCGCACCGAACTGGCCCGCCCCGGCGCCGACCCGACGGATGTCGGCGCTGTGGCCGCGACTCTCGACGGTACGCCCGAGGCGCTCCTCGCCTTTGTGCGCGACCAAGTGGCCACGGAACCGTACGCGGGCCGGCTCCGCGGCGCCGCCGGCACACTGGCCTGCCGCACGGGCAACTCGATCGACAAGAGCCTGCTCCTGCGCGCGCTCCTCTCCGCCCACGGTCGCGAATCCCGCCTGATGCGCGGCACGCTGGACGACGCAACCGCCGGGCGGATCGTCGATGCCTTTCTCGCCCGCCGTAGCCCCGCGCCGCAACAAACACACAACGACGACGTCGCACGCCTCGCCGCCGCCACCAGGATCACCCCGGCTCGTTTCGAAAAAGTGGCCGCTGCGCTCACCGAAACGGCCAAGGCCGATGCCGCCGAACTCGACCAGACCGCCGCCGCCCAAGCCGACTGGATCCGCGCCCGCCTGGACTCCGCCAAAGTGACGCTCGGCCGCCCCCATGCAGATCACCGCGCCCGGCTCATGCAGGCTCTTACCGACCACGTCTGGGTGCAGGTGAAGACTGGTGACGACTCCGAACAATGGCTCGACCTCGATCCCAGTTTGCCCGGGGCAAATCCCGGCATGATCGCCGCCACCGATGCAGCACCGGTGGACGACGACCAGGTCGAATCGCACGCACTCCGCTTCCGGTTGGTCTATGTCCGGACCATTTCCGGCGGGACAGACGAGAGGGACCTCATCGACCTGACGATCCCGGCCGAGCGAGGGCTGACCGAGCACGGCCTTTTTTTCATCGAACCCACCGAGGCTCCCCCTCCGCCCTCCCAGCTCCTTCAGCTGACGCCCGACCAACACGCAGCCTTCTGGCGGGGCGTGAAGACCTACCGGGCCGGCCTGCGTTTCGGGGACGAGACGGCGCTGTCCAGTCCGTTCGACCTCGCCGGCAACATTACCACACCAGCCTCCGGTTCTCCCGGCGACCTGACCGGCGGAATGGGCGGCGTCTTCGGTTTCGACGGCGGGGAAGAGGAACCCGAAGCCAAGGATACAGCGTTCGTCGAGCTGGTCGCCATCTTCACCCTCACCGGTCCGGGCGCACACGCGCAGCCGCAACGGCGTGTGCTATTCTCGGCCGCCGACCTTGGCGGAAAAGGCGTCGCAACGCCGGCGCTCATCTGGCAGATCCTCCTGCAGCCCGGGCGCTATCCCGCGGAGGTGGCCGCCCACGCCGGTCTGCAGAACCAGATCCGCACGCTGGAACCCCTCCTCGCCCTGCTCGCCGCGCCCACGATCGGCGCCGCGGACCTCGACCGGTATGTCGCTGATACGGATGATACCTTCGCAAGCCTGCCGGTGCAGCTCGCCGTCCTGCGCGAGGAGGCCGTCGCGCGCCGTCTGCTCGCCCATCCGAACGTGACCGCCTTCTTCCCGGCTCCGCAGCTGGCTTTCATCGAGCAACGCGTCTGCGCGGACGGCGGCGCCCACGGCTGCGGCCGCTCGCGGTTCGACATCGTCGAAAACGGCGTGGCATTCGTACCCCGCGACGATTCCGGCGGCGAGGCGGCGGCTGCTGCCGCCCTCGAGCAGGGCGTGTTCGACACGTTGGCCGAGGCACGTCTGCTCATGCGCGCGACAGCCGGTCCAACCATCAACACCCCAATCGACGTCTTCGAGCTTTCGCGCCAGACAAAGAAGACCCTCGCCATCACGGAGGCCACCGCAGAGGCGATTCCCCTCCGGCCCGAGGACTGCGCTTGGATCGCAGTCTGCGAGCCGACCAACCGGCTAGTGCTCACCGTACCAGGGGACCGGACGGCGTGGTGGTCGCTCGACCCCTCCACCGGTACGATTCTCGGGCGGGCCCACGGCGGCGGCGGCCAAGCGGCGACGGAAAAGAAGGTACTGGACAACAAGACCGCAATGACGGTCCTGCGCAAAGCGCTGGAGTGCACCGGGAACGCCGCGGTGGCGGCCGGCAACAACTTCCAAACCGACGGCAAACTCACGGAGAAGACCTCCGTAGGGTTCGCGGTCTCGCTACTCGGGTGCATCACAACCGCACACGTCGGATTCTTCAAACCCGTGTACGGAGACACGCTGACTTTCGCTTTCGTATCCTGGGCGCTTCCTCACGCCGTCAACGCCATCGGAAAGGGCCTGAAGAAATAGAGGCGCAGCCGCAGGGACGGCAGCATTCCCCACAAATCAGCGCCCCCGGCTATCGGATTTCGAACCCACCCTTTTCGCCCACGGTTCACTTCCCGCTCGCCAATCCCGCGGCCAGCTCCACGAGCATCGCCTTCCAGTTCGGCTCGCCCACGGTGCCGGTCACCCGGAACGTCTCCCGCATCGTGAAGTAGCCGAGCTCGTCCTTCGCGCCGCCGAGCAGGCCGGCCTTCTCGAGCAACACGCCGAAGTTTTCCTTGCCCGCCAGCCGCAGCTCGAGCTGCAGCGGGTAGTCGGCGATCATCGCGCCGGCGACGTGTTTCGCTGTGCCCGAACCGCTGAGACGCTTCTCGGCGGAGCGCACGTCGATCGTGCGGAACTGCAGGTTCAGGTCTTCGGCGCGCAGGAGCGACACATCGACCTGATCGAAACGAAACTCGCGCAGCTCCTGCAGAAGTTGCGAACCGGCGACGACAGCAGGCTTCTGCTGCTTCTCCTTCGAGAGCAATCCGAGCACGAGCCCGCCGAGCGCGCTCGCCGTCTCCACGCGCTTGTCCTTGATCCGCAGCACGCCGGGGCCGCCCTTCAACACGAACTCGCCGCGCACACCCGCGAGCAGGCTGTCGAGGTTGGTCCCCTGACCGGCGAGCTTCGCGTTCACATCCAGCACCGTCTCGATCGGCGGCTCTTCGCCGGGGTTGGCGGCGCGCATCCACGCGCCCAGGTCGAACCCGGGAAACGCACAGCGGCCATCCAACGTGTACGGCGCCGGCTTCGCCGCATCAAAGGTCACACCCAGGCTCGCCTCGAGCGGCGCGTTCTTCGCGCGGGCGGCGAACCGTTCCAACCCGAGCTTCTGCGGATCGCACACGACACTCGCCTGCAAACCCGTGACCTCCTCCGACTCCAACACGAGCCGCTGCACATCGATCGTCGCGCGCCCGGTGAAGCCGCTCCAAAACGCCTCTGTGTCCTTCGGCGTGGCGACAGCCGCGGTGGCCGCCGGCTTGCCCTTCGTGGTGACATTCGCCGGCGGCGTCGCCGCGGGCGCCTCGGATTGCGGCAATAACGCCGCCAGGCCCGCGAGGTCGCGCAGATAGATCGTGTTTCCCGACAAACGCGCGCTCGCCTCCTTCGCCGCGCCGGCGAGCGACCATTCGCCCTCGAGCTTCAGCTCCGAACGTCGGCCGCCCATTTCGAGCGTCAGCGGCAACGCCGCACGGCCGCGACCCTCGGCATCCTGCCGGGCCTGCACCTGCGCGGTGATCGTGGCGGGCGCGCCGTCCGCCACACCGCGCAGCGAGAGCTCGAGCTGTTCGACCGACCAAGCCGCGCCGTCGATCCCCGCGCGCAGCTTCAACTCGCCGGCGAGCTGGTCGGCAAACGCCCGGCCGCCGCTGGCGAACCGCAATCCGGCAAACGCGAGCGGGCGCGCCGTCTCGGCCGTCCACGCCGCGCCCGCGCCGCGCACGCGCACCTCGCCCGAGGCGATCGTGCCGCCGAGCGTGACACCTTCGAGCCAGGGCTGCGCCCAGGCGAGCGGCAGGTTGCTGATCTCGACGCGCGCGAGATCCTGGTCGGGGCGCGCGAAGGCCACCGCATTGTTCGCCGTCTTGTATTCGACCGGCTGGAGCGTCGCGATCTTGAGCACCGGGCCGCGCGCGTCGTTCACCGCAAGTTCGAGCCGCGCGACGCTCAGCGTCTCACCCTTCTGCTCGAGTGCGAAATCCAGTTTTCCCACCAGCGTGCCGAGCGAGGCCAGCTCGCGCCGCATACGTTGCAAGCGCGCCACGGTGACGGCCGCCCGCCCTTCGGCGTCGAAGTCGCCGCTCGCCACCGCGATGCCGAAACCGCCCAGCGCCTCCACGGCGAACTCCGGCAGCCGCTCGATGTCGACGATGCCCTCGAATTGCTCGCGGCGCGCGTTCACGCTCCAGCTGCCCGCGACGCGCTCCGCGCCGGGCGCACAACCGAGCGACACCTTCGCCAGCGGCTGGTCCTTCTCCTTCGCCGTCGAGAGCCGCGCGAGCATCTCGACGTTCTCCGCACCGCTCTTCGGATCGCGGCTCGCGGTCAACTGCAGCGCCACACCTTGTTCACTCCGGCCGCCGGCGGTCTTCGGCATCGCGAGCGTGCCATCGATCTTCAGCCGCTCGATCGCGCCCTCCGCCGCGGCCGCGATCGTGAGCCGACCGACCCAGTCCAGCTGGCGCGCGATCGCCTCGGCCCCGGAGTCGTTCCACTCGAGGTGCAGATCGGTCGCCGCTTCCTGACCGGGCACGAGCAAGCGCCCCTGCGCGGAAAACGTCGCCGCCTGCGTGGCGGAAACGCGGACGCGCCCGGAAAGTTGCACGGACTCGACGGTCGCGCGCACCGGCAACTGCAACGGCGCGAGCAAGCCGCCGAAGGCCTGCTTCGCCGTCTCCACGGGGTCGCCGTGGGCCGGTTGCGCCGAAGTCGATGGCGCGAGTTCCACCTCGATGTCGTTCGCCACAAATTCACGCACGAGCACTTCGCGCCGCCGCAGAAGCGCCCAGCCATCGTAGCTCGCGCGCACCAGCGGCACCCGGACGCGGGCGCCGTCGGCCTTCACCACCACGTCGCGCACCTCCGCGCCGGAGAGCCCGGCGGACACCCGCTCGAACACGATCTCCACGCCGGGCACCCCGGCGACGGCCCGGCGTGCGAGCCAAGTTTGCGTGGCCGGCAGACGCACGGCGACGAGCAGCAGCAGCACGAGCAGCGCGAGCGCGCCGCAAACGATCAGGAGACGACGTTTCATGGGAAAAGCGGAAGATGCGACCGGCGTTGTGGCCGCCGGTTGCAGAAAAGCAATTCGCCGCGCCGCACCGCGGACGCGCTCAGTCCTCCTTCTTCGCCTTCTGCGCGGGCGTGCTGCGCAGCTGCGTGAAGAAGCCGACCAGCCCCAAGCCGAGCACGATCGCCGTGATCCACCAACGGCCGACCATCAACGCCGGCACCTGATCGGGCCGGCGCAGGTAGAACTGCCAGTCCATCCCCTCGAAGAAGAACGCCGCCGCCAGCGCCACGCGCAGCGCGCCGCTAAATGCCGTCGCCGCCGAGATCAGCACGCGTTGCAGCAGCAGCGCCAGCAGGCCGCAGGCGACACCCGCCACCGCGCCGATCAGCAGCGTCGCCGTCGGCCCGGTGAACGGCACCAACGCGAGCGCCAGCGCGTAGCCGAGCGAGAACCCGGCGAGAAACACGCCGATCAGATAGAACGCGAACGACAGCACGAGCCCGAGCACCGCGCCCACCGCGAACGCGATCCAGTACGCGACCTCGCCACCGCCGAACATCTGCCCGCCCACACCGCCAAAGAACACGCCGAGCACGAGCGCGCCCAGCAGCGCGACCGCCACGCGGAAAATCCGGTAGCCGAAGAAACAATCCAGCAGGCCCCAGCCGAGGAGCACCGCCGCGCCGATCGTGTAGGAGGAATCAACCGCGCCTGTCGTCACGCTCATGGCCGCACGTTGGCAACATTTCCGCCGAAAACACGCTCGAAGTTCCCGGCTAAATCCCGCGCCGCCGCACCGGCCATCCACCCGATTGCTGCGCCACCGAAGTAGGCATCCCGGCGAATTCTCCCCACCGCTCCGGACTCACTCGCACCACACAGGAATCCGGGTGGATCCCCGCGTTGCGCGAACCGAGACTGTAACATTATACGTTACAAGCCTCCGGTGGCTGAGGCGCCGGACACGGGTGCTGCGGTCCGCCTGCGCCCACTTTCGATTTCCCATCGGCCGCCGGCGGAACAAAGCTCCGCGCCTCCCATGATCGGTGTCTTCGATTCCGGCTTCGGCGGATTGACCGTGCTGGCCGCGCTCCGCGAGCGCCTGCCGCAGTACGATTATCTTTTCCTCGCTGACAGCGCCCGCGCTCCTTACGGCGCGCGGAGTTTCGATGTCATCCACGAGTTCACGCTCGAAGCGGTCGAGTGGTTGTTCAACGAAGGCTGCACACTCGTCGTGCTCGCCTGCAACACCGCCTCGGCGCGCGCGCTGCGCACGATCCAGCAGGTGCATCTGCCCACGCGCCGGCCCGAGCGCCGCGTGCTCGGCGTCGTGCGTCCCTCCGTGGAGGCGCTCGCCGGGTTGCCGCCGGGCGCAATCCCGGGCGTCACGCAGCCCTCGCTCGCCGAGGGCACGGTCGCGGTGCTCGGCACCGAGGGTACGATCGCCTCGGACTCGTTCGGGATCGAACTGCGCAAACTCGCGCCGCGCCTCGAGCTGCTTCAGCAGGCGTGTCCGCTCTGGGCGCCGCTCGTCGAGGCCGGCGAGACGGAAGGCCCCGGCGCCGAGTGGTTTCTCCATCGTTATCTCGATCCGGTGCTCGCCGCGCCGCGCCGGCCGCAACGCCTCCTGCTCGGCTGCACCCATTATCCAATCCTGCTGCCCGGTATCCGCCGCATCGTGCCGCCGGACATCGAAGTGCTGCCGCAGGGCGCCATCGTCGCCGAGCGGCTGGCCGACTGGTTGACGCGTCACCCTGAACAGGAGTCGAAGCTCGCCCGCGGCGGCGCGCAACGCCTCGCCACCACCGACGACCCGGCGTGGTTTTCCGCGTACAGCGCGCGACTTCTCGGCGCCGCCCCGGCCGTCGACCGCGCGCGGTTGCGGCCGGTGAGCTGACGCGCTCAGCGGGAGTGCCACGCAGCGATTTGGCCTGCGCTCAGGCGCTCGGTGTCGGCGCGGCGGCATCTCCCGCGCCGGCCGGAGCCGGGGCGAGCGAGGCGAAGCGCTCGATGAGCGGGCGCAGTTCGCCCGGAAGCACGAGATCGTGGGTGAGCGCGGTCACGTTCTCCTTCAGCTCGCCTTTCTTGTTCGTGGTGCGCGTCACGTTTTCCACGCGCAAGGTGAAGAACTCTCCGGAGCGCGGGGAATGTTTGAGCAGCAGGCGGCCGAAGACCGGGGAGTCGGCTTCGCGCGGTCGCGCGTCGAGCACGGGCGCGATGTCGCCGGTCTTGAGCGCGGCGAGTTGCTGCGCGTCGGTGAACGCGGCGAGCGTCTCGAACTTCGTCTGCTCGTCGAGCCAGCAGCCGTTCTTCTCGCAATAGGGTTCGTCGCGCACCGGCGCCGTGCCGAGGAACGTCACCACGACGAGGATCGTGAGCGCCTCCACGATCCACACGCCGCCGAGGAACCAGCCGGTGA
>DATGXO010000073.1:0-2611 GCA_035298965.1 Opitutaceae bacterium
GAGGGTTACTTAATCGTCGCCAACCGCAGCCAGCTCTGCCGGTTGCACTCGTGCGAAAGTCGGCGGCGCGTACGGGGTTGCCCACCCGCGTCCGAGCTCGCCCTTCGGGCTGCGCGCGGCCGACCCCGCCGAGTAGGGGCCCCCAGTTACCCGGGGGCCCCTCTCACAGAACCGGACTTGTGGGCCTCACATCCGGCTCTTCGAGATGCCGACGTCCTTCGGGTCGCCCGCCCGCGGACGCATCACTGTCGCCGCGGTCGTTCGGTGGTGCGAGTAGGTCGGCATCGACTTGCGCCTCAACTATCCCGTCTGCCGCATCGGCGGCTCCGGGCCGATATTCCAGATCCGTTCGTGGTGCTCTTGCCAGTGGGCGTGCAGTGTGTAGAGGCCCCGACGATCGAAGTACGCGTTCGTCAGGCCCCGCTGCACCGCGCGCTTGTCACTGAGTGCCCACCAGCTACGTCGTCCCGCGTTGATGTCCACGTGGACCATTGGCGGTGGCACCCCTAGTTCCACGAGGTGTCTGACGATGTGCCGCTTGCGTTTCCACTGCCGGAGCAGGATGGCCCGCAGCCGGCGCCGGAGATGGCCATCAATTCGCCCGAGTCCGGCAAGTTGCTTCTTGTCGCAGATTGCGAAGTAACCCAACCACCCTCGCAGATAGACATTTACGCGACGGATGCATTCGTCAAGCGATTGCCCCCAGTTGCGTGGTGTCTGCGCCTTCAGCTTGTCGTTGACGAGCTGGAGCGACGCGTCAGCGATCATCACGAGCACCTTTCCGCTTTGCTTCAGGCGCCAGAGCTTGAAGCTGAGGAAAGAGCGCTCCTGTGGTTTGGCTACCTTGCTCTTATCCGCGTTGACCTTCAGTTTGAGACGCTTCTCGATGAAGCGCGTCACGCTCGCCATCACTCGGTGCCCGGCTCGCTCGCTCTGCACGTAGATGTTGCAGTCATCCGCGTACCTCACGAAGCGAAGTCCACGCTCGACAAGCTCCTGGTCCAGCTCGTCGAGCACGATGTTGCTGAGCAGCGGCGACAACGGCCCGCCTTGAGGCGTGCCGCGTTCCGTCGCTACGACGACCCCATCGGGCAGCACCACACGGGCGCGCAGCATCTGGCGGATGAGCCTGAGCACGCGGCGATCCGCGATGCGCTGCTCGAGCCGCGACATGAGCCGGTCGTGGTTGACCTCGTCGAAGAACTTCGCGAGGTCGATGTCGACCACCCAGTCACAGCCTTCCTCCAGGTACTCCTTGGCCCGCTTGATCGCCGTGTGACAACTTCGGCCTGGCCGAAAACCATGGCTCCCATCGTGGAAGGTCGGCTCGTACTGCGGGCTGAGCACTTGGTGCACGGCCTGTTGCACGACTCGGTCGACCACGTTGGGAATGCCGAGCCCTCGCTGGCCTCCGCTTGCCTTCGGTATCCATACGCGCCGGATGTCTCCGGCGCGGTAGGTTCCGTCGAGCAGGCTCAGGCGCAACGCCGCCAAGCATGCGTCGTGATGCTTCCGCACCTCGTCGATGGTTTGGCGATCCGGACCGGGCGCGCCGCGGTTAGCAGCCACCTTGCGAAATGCCGTCTTCAGGTTCTTTTCCTCAGCGATCTCCTCCATCGTCATCGGCGACAGCGCTTTGCTTTCACCCTTCACTGACTTCGGCACCTCGGTACGTCTCGCGACAAGTGGGCTTGTCGCTACTGCGCCCTCGGCTCCTTGCGGATTTTCTGCTGTCTCAGCGAAGAGCTCCAGTTGCTCTGCCTGTTTGTTGACCGTGACGACCTTCCCTTGCTCGCTCCTGCGAGCTCGGCGCGCTTTTCGGCGCCCTTCCGGTACTACGTCGTCATCCGACTGCTGCCGTCCCATCACCGCCTCGTTCTTTCGTTCTCGGCGGCTACCGTGTCGCCACGGAGGCCGGCAGCTCTCCCCGGGTAAGAGACAGAAAGCTTCACGCGGACGCCGTCGCCAATACATCCGGCCGACCTGCAGAAATCGGGCTTCGCCACTGGGAGCTGGCTCACCCACGGCTCGAATGCCTTACGGCGCTTCGCTTGCGCTCGGTTCCGCGTTGCACCTACGGCTTCCATCGGACCTCCCTCGCGGGATAGCCCCTGCCTTCAGTGGTGGATTCCGTCTGTTTCGGTTCCAAAAGGACTTTCACCTTCAACTTTCTGCCCATGCCGGGCGCAATCCCAAACGTGTGCTCGGCCGTTCCGGCCTGTGCGCACGTGGGAGGGGTAGTTGCTGTGCGGCGCCGTGCAGTCGACGGAGCTGCCGACGCAAGCTCGCCGGCAATCGCCTCTCCTGCAGCGCGCGGCCGACTCGCCAGAGGCGCACACGGTGCGCCGCGCCCGCGCGGTGCACCTCGACACGGCGCGCGGCCCACCGTCCGCGCCGGAAGGGCTTCGTCGGCCGCGCGCCGCAGGGAGAAGCTCATGAAGGCATGCTCGTCATCGTCATCCACCCAGATCGCTCGCCGGCACGGTTTCGCGCGCGCTATGCGGCGCGAGCCAACCGCCTAGGAGCGAGGCCGATCGGGGTCGAAGGCGCTCCGTTCCGTAGCCGCTGGCGGTAGACGGCCACGCCGCGGATAGGCGACGAGTGACCCGGC
>DATGXO010000074.1:0-4551 GCA_035298965.1 Opitutaceae bacterium
CCTCAGCCGCCAATGGTAGTTGGACGTTAGGTTCCGCGAGAGTAGGTTATTGCCAGGATTTATGGCCCGGTCTCCTTTGCTGGAGACCGGGCCTTCTCTTTTCAGGCCCCTGCGCGCCTAGTCCCAACAGCCGCCAGCAGCGTATGCGTCTGCCCGGGTGCCTTGTAGACGGATGGCGAAGGTGACGATGGGGGGGCGGTTGTCACCATTTGCCGGTAAATGTAAGCGTCCGACCGGGCTTTCAATTACCCACAATTCCGCAGGTTTCGTGATGCCACGAAGGTGACGTAGCGAGTCTGAATCCTGGCGACGATGCCCTGTATGGTAGAATACCGGCCATGAAGCACTCCCAGCCGGGGCAGAGCGACAACGCGGTGAGCATGCCGCACGATGGGGCTCCATGATCCAGCGTGAGCTCGAGTGTGGGGCGTTTCCCGACGAACGACTGGGCAAACGACTCGGGCGGCTGCTCGATCAGTTCGCCGACGGTACGGCGGAGAGCGTGCCCTTCGCCTGCCAGGACTGGGCGAGCACGAAGGCCGCCTACCGCTTCTTCGACAATGATCGGGTGACGGAGGAAGACATTCTCGCCGGGCATTTCCGCAGCACCCGCGAGCGTTTCGGCGGCGTGAGCGGCACGATGCTGGTCTTGCACGACACCACGTAGCTTTCGTACCGGAGGGAGAACATCGGGGTGTGCACAAGCCCAAGCACGGTCCGAGCGACTACTGGCGCCATGAGAATCCGCTCTGCGGAATCTCGCTGCATTCCAGTCTGGTGATCACGCCGGCGGGTCTGCCGTTGGGATTGGCGGCAGCGAAATTTTGGACGCGCAAGGAGTTCAAGGGAACCAACGCGCTGAAGCGGAAGATCAATCCCACGCGGGTGCCGATCGCGGAGAAGGAGAGCCTGCGCTGGTTGCTCAATCTTCAGCACGCGAGCGCGTTGTTGGGTGAGCCAGCGCGGTGCATCCACGTCGCGGATCGCGAGAGCGATATCTACGAGCTGTTTTGTGCCGCGCGCGACGCCGGTACTCATTTCCTGTTCCGCTCCTGCGCCAATCGCCGGACGGTTGCCGGAGATCGCACGTCCGGAGTGGAGACAGAAATGTCCGAGGTACGCGTGAAAGGCACGCACCGGATCGAAGTCCACGACCGGGCCGGCCATCTCATCTCGGTGAATCGAGCTCCGCTACCGTCGTGTCCGGATGCTCCCTCCTGTCGCCAAACAGAAGGAATACCATCCGATCGAGCTGACCGTCATCTATGCTCAGGAACGTGGCTCACCCAGGAATCGCGATCGGATCGACTGGCGGCTGTTGACCGACCTGCCTGTCGAGACGCCGGAGCAGGCGGTCGAAAAACTCCACTGGTATGCGCTGCGCTGGAAGATCGAAATCTTCCACAAGATCCTCAAATCCGGATGCCGCATCGACGCATCTCGTCTGCGTACCGCCGAGCGGCTCGTTCGCCTGATCGCGGTTTGCTGCATCCTCAGTTGGCGGATCTTCTGGATGACCATGATCAACCGTGCCCAGCCGGACGCCGCGCCCACGACCGCCATCACACAACTCGAGCTGGATTTGCTCGATCAACTCCATCCGGCAGAGCCGTCTGCGCCGAAGGAAGCGCCGCGACTCGGAGACTATATTGTCCGGATCGCAAAACTCGGAGGCTATCTGGCGCGGGCTCGTGATCCTGCACCCGGCAATATCGTTATGTGGCGCGGTCTCGCTCGGCTCAACGACCTGACGATGCGGCTATGTATTGTGTAGTAGAATTGTGGGTAATTGAAATCCGACCGGCGACCTCGTAGTCGAGTGAGCGGGCGGCTGGTACGCTGTGGCGGGATGACAACGATCACAGCGGAGGTGGTGAAGGCGGAGGGGAAACGCGCCCGGGACGGGCGGACGATCACGCCGGCGGCGCGGCGGGCGGAGTTGGTGCGCGGGTACCGCGCGAGCGGGCTGACGATGGCGCAGTTTGCCCAGCGCGAGGGGATCAAAACGACCACGTTGGCCAAATGGGTGTATCTTGCGGACCACGCCAAGTTGCCGACGACCTCGGCGCCGGTGCGGTTTGCGGAGGTGAAGCTGCCGGCGGCGCCGCGGTGGGCCTTCGAGCTGACGCTGCCCAACGGCTGGGTGGTGCGCGCGGCGGACGCGACGGCGCTGGCGGCGTTGCTCAACGTGGCGGGGCGCTGACGCCATGCTCTCGTTGTCGCCGACACAGCGCATCTTCCTGGCCCTCGAGCCGGTGGATATGCGCAAGCACTTCGACGGGCTGTGGGCGCTGGCCAGCGAGAAGCTCCAGGAAGATCCCTTCGGCGGGGCGTGGTTTGTGTTCACCAACAAGGACCGCAACCGGCTCAAGATCCTCTGTTGGGATGGCTCTGGAGTCTGGGTCCTGGCCAAGCGGCTGGAAAAGGGTCGCTTCAGCTGGCCGAGCGGCAGTGGCGCCAAGCTCGATCTGGAGGCGGCGGCGTTGACGATGCTGCTCTCGGGCATCGATCTGAAGGACGGCTGCAAGAAAGCGTGGTATCAGCGTTAATATATTGCCCGGCATGGACTTGTGGCATCCGTCGTGCTGACTGTTTTTGCCGATGCCTCCCGCCGAAGAACTCTACCAACAAACCCTCGCCCTGCGGGCGCAGGTGGCCGACCTCGAAGCACAGGTCGCCTGGTACCGGCGGCAGATGTTCGGGCAACGCAGCGAGAAGCTCGTCACCGACTCGCCCTTGCAGGCCAAACTCGGGCTGCCGGAGACCCCGCAGGCCGAACGCGAGATCCGCACCGTCACCTACGAGCGCCGGACCCCGGCGGCGGAGAAGCGGCCGATCCCGGCCGAGGTCTTCAAGGATCTGCCCGTGGCGGAGACGATCGAGTTGTTGCCCGCGGAGGTGCAGGCCGAGCCGGAGGCGTTCGAACGCATCAGCGAGGAACGCACCTTCGAGGTCGACCTCATCGGTCCCCAGCTGGTCAAACGCGAGATCGTGCGTCCGAAGTTCCGGCGCAAGGCCGACCGCAGCCAGGCCCCGGTGATCGCGCCGGCGTTGCCGCGACCGGCGCTGGGCGGCTACGCGGCGGCGGGCCTGCTGGCCTATGTCGCCGTCTCCAAATACCAACACCATCTGCCGTTGTACCGCCTGGAGGCGATGTCGGCCCAATGGGGCGCGCCGCTCAGTCGCAAGAGCATGGCCGACTGGATCCGACTGGTCGCCGACTGGGCCGAGCCGATCTACAAGCTGATGCTGCAGGAGTTGCTCGCCGGTCGCTACCTCCAGTGCGACGAGACCCCGGTGAAGTTCCTCGATCCCGATGAAAAGGGCCGCGGCGCCACCCAGGGGTACCTCTGGGTCGTGAGTGCCCCGGAGGGCGACGTCGTCTTCGACTGGCGGCTGACCCGCCGCCATGGGGAACTGACCACGCTGCTCACCGACGACTACGCCGGGTTGCTCCAGTCCGACGGTTATGAAGCCTACGCGGCCTACGCTCGCACGCATCCGGCGGTGGCGTGGCTGGGCTGCTGGGCCCATGCGCGGCGCTACTTCTTCGAAGCCCAAGGCGACAACCGCCGCGTCGCCCAAGCTGCCCTGCGGCTGATCGGCCGGCTGTACCGGCGCGAACGCCAGTGGGACGAGCAAAAGCTCACCGCCGCACAACGTGGGGTCGAACGCGCCAAACCCGAGGGTCTGGCCCGCACGATGGACAGCTTGAAGCGGTTGGCCCTGTGGGCCCGCCAACGCGTACGGCCCAAGTCGCCTCTGGGCAAAGCCTGCGATTACTTGCTGGGCCAATGGCTGCCGTTGCACGCCCATCTCCATTACGGCGAGAGCCGGCTGGACAATAACCTCGTCGAAAACGCCCTGAGGCCTTCCTGCATCGGCAAGAAGAACTGGCTGTTCATCGGCCACCCCGACGCCGGCCAGCGTTCCGCCATCCTCTACTCGCTCATCGTCTCCTGCCAGCGCCACGGCAAGGATCCGCTCGCCTACTTGAAGGATATCCTCACCCGTCTGCCTCGCCTGACCAACCAGGACGACCTGCGCCAGCTCACCCCACGCCTCTGGCAACCGACCACGTCGTAGTGCGACTTCCACTTGGTGCTCATTACGCCGTCTCAATGCGCACCATTGAGACATCGCCTCAGACCTCAGCAACGCCGCCTCGGTAGGTCCCCGGTCGGACGCTTACACAACACGCAAGGCTCGGCGTCTTGCTCTCCAGCGAGAGTGCGTCCCCTCACCGCCAGCAACCGGCCATCACACTCGTGCGAAAAACTGGCACGCCGCTCACGGCAATGTTTTCTCGCGCGCGTCGGTCATTGAGATCACGTCCACTTCGGCGTAGCCTACCCGCTGATCACCCTCGGCGTTTGCTAAAGCCGTGAGCTTCACGAAGCGCGCCTCCATCGGCGCGAACCTGCGGATCTGCCAAACGGGGTTGTTCTTGATGTTGGCAAACTCGGCGGTTTCCACCGCGGTCCAGTTCGTGCCGTCGCCCGAGACGGAGAATGCATAGCGCGTGATCAAGCCGGAGCTCCACCGGGCCTG
>DATGXO010000075.1:0-4317 GCA_035298965.1 Opitutaceae bacterium
GTCGACGCGCTGCTCGCCGGTGTGAACGCCGCGACGCCGCGCGTGGCCGAGTTTCTCGCCAGCCGCCCCGAGGTGAAACGCGTGCACTGGGCGCTCGCGCCCGAATCGCGGGAGAACTTCCTGCGCATCGCGCGCTCGCCCGGCGCGGTGGGCAGCATGATCACGTTCGAGGTGGCCGACGGATTGTTCGGCCGCGTGTACGATCGCGCGCGACTGCCGAAGGGCCCGAGCTTCGGCCTGCGCACGACGCTGTTCTGCCCGTTCATGGTCCTCGCGCACTACGATCTCGTGTCGAAGCCCGAGGGCCGCGCGCGACTCGCGAGCCAGGGTCTCAACCCCGAGCTGTTGCGGCTCTCCGTGGGGCTCGAGCCGGTCGAGAAGATCATCGGCGCGCTCGCGGAGGCGCTCGACGCCATCAAAACAAGTTGAGCCGCGGCTGAAGCGGCGGAGGATTCCGGCACCATGATGAAAGGCCAGAAGGTCGTCTGCACCAACGACAGTTTTTCCGCGGTCGTGCGCGCGATCTACAAACAGCTCCCGGTGAAGGGCGTCACGTACACGATTCGCGACGTCTTCCTGGGGCGCGAGAAAGTGGTGAAGGCCGGCGACTCGGCCACGGTCGGCCTGCTGCTCGAGGAGCTGGTGAACCCGCCGGACCCGTTGCACAAGGGGCAACAGGAACTCGGCTTCAACTCGGAGCGGTTCTCGCCACTCGAGGAGTTGCCGGACGAGGTCGCCGAGGAGGCGATGGCCGGCGTGGCCGAAAGTGGCGCGAAGGGCGGTTTCTTCATGCCCGACAAGCCGATCGGCCCCTTCGGCACGAACTGAGCGGCGCGACGACCCCGTCGAGAGTCGAGCGTCGAGCGCTGAAGCGGTCGCAGATGAGCTGCGACCCTACCGCAGGCGTGTTGGCGACGCGCGGATGTTTGCGGTCGGGCCGGACCTCGCGTCAGGCCGTGCCCGAGCGCCGCGAATTGCCTCCGCTCACGTGTTTGCGCGCAGCGCGGACTCGAGGCTGGCTTGCAGCGCGGCGCGGGTGAACGGCTTCGCGAGCAACGCCGCGGGCTTCGCGGCGGCGAAGCGCTCGAGGTTCAGATTGCCGGTGAAACCGCTCATCAGGATCACGGGCACGGCGGGATCGATGCGTTGCAGTTCCGCGAATGTTTCCACGCCGTCCATCTGCGGCATGAGCAGATCGAGCAGCACCAGCCGCAGCGTGCGCGAGTGGGCCCGGAAAAGCTTCACGGCCTCGACGCCATCGGCGGCGCCGAGCGTGGTGAAACCGAGGTGGTGCAACATCTTCTCGGCGACGCGCTGCACGCCCGGCTCGTCGTCGACCACGAGCACGAGGCCGGAGCCGGTCCACGCGGCGGCGGCAGGCTCGGCGATAGCGGCCGGCGCGGTGGCCGCGGCGAGCGGCAGGATGAACCGGAAGGTGCTGCCCTCGCCCGGGGTACTGTCGACGGTGATCGCGCCGCGGTGCGAGGTGATCACGCCGTGCACGGCGGCGAGCCCAAGGCCGTGGCCCGCGGCTTTGGTGGTGAAGAACGGCTCGAAGATCCGGCGTAACACTTCCGGCGGGATGCCGACGCCGGAATCCTGCACCTCGCACAGCGCGTAGTGGCCGGCGGGCAGCGACTCGGCGCCGAACGCGTGGCGCAACTCGTCCTCGCCGAAGCTGCGGCCGGCGGTGCGCACCGCGATCCGGCCCTCGCGGTCGCCGATCGATTCGGCGGCGTTGAGCACGAGGTTGAGAATGACCTGCTGGAGCTGCGGACCGGCGGCGTGCACGACGACCGGTTCGGGGGCGAGGGCGAGTTGCACGGCGATCTTCTTGCCGATCGAGACTTGGAACAACCGCTGCGTTTGCGCGATCAGTCCGTTGAGATCGATGTCGCTCGCGGAGAGCGGGCGGCGGCCGGCGTACGCGAGCATCTGCTGGCAGAGATCGGCGGCGCGCTGGGCGGCGGTCTCGATCTGCGTGAGCGACTCGTGCACCGGCGAATCGGCGGGGAGATCGCTGCGGGCGAGGCTGGCGTTGCCGAGCATCGCGGTGAGCAGGTTGTTGAAGTCGTGTGCGATCCCGCCGGCGAGCACGCCGAGGCTCTCGGTCTTCTGCAACTGGAGCAACCGGCGCTCCTGCTCGAGGCGAGCGGCCTCGGCCTGCTTGCGTCGCGAGATGTCGCGGAGCACGAAAGAGAGCGAGTCGGGCGCGCCGTCCTCCGCGCTGCGGTGGAGCAACGCGACCACGGAGACCGGCGTCTCGGCTCCGGCGGCGTCGGCGAGCTGGAGTTCGCCGGTCCAGACGCTGGTGGTCGGGAGCGTTGCGATCACTTGGGCGAGCGCGGCGCGGGCGGATTCGGGCTGGAGCTCCGGCAGGCGGCGGCCGCGGACGTCGCCGGTCGCGCCGGCGCGCCAGAAACGCAGGAACGCGGCGTTGGCGTAGAGAATCCGGCCGTCGGGCTCGGTGGTGAGCACGAAGTCCGTGGTCGCCTCGGTGATTTGCAGGAGCCGTTCCGCCTCGGCCTGCGCCTGCCGGCGGTCGGTGACGTCGACGTGCGTGCCGGAGACGACGAGCGGCGCGCCGTGCTCATCGCGTGCGACGACGGAGCCGCGGGTGTGGATCCAACGTTCCCCACCGGTGGCGGGCTGCAGGCGGTACTCGATCTCGAAGAGCGGCGCGTGGCCCTCGAGGTGTTGTTGAAGTGCGGCATGGATCCGTGGGCGGTCGGCGGGATGGACGTGGGCCTCCCAGGCGGCGACGCTCGACGGAAGTGAGCCCAGGATGGGACCGAGCATCTCGGCGCAACGGTCGTTGAAGGTGACGTGGCCGGAGCGACGGTCCCAGTCCCACACGCCCACTTGGGCGCCGGCGATCACGCGATCGAAACGCTCCTTGCTCGCGGCGAGGTGCCGCTCGGCGGCGTTGCGGCGCGTGACGGTGGAGCCCAGCCCGAGGCCCACCACGGCCGCGGTGAGTTCGAGAAAGAGGAAGCCGGTGGCGGACTCCATCGAACCGTCGGTGAGGCGCAGCCCGAGCAAGCCGCCCATGGTGAGCGCGAGGGTCGCTAGCGTGGCGCCGGGGAGCCCGTGTTGCAGGCAGATCCAGACGAGCGGCAGCAGGCAGAGGTAGAACGTGAGCGTGCGCGGCAGCGCCTCGGTGCCGAACACCATCCAGAGGCTCGCGGCGAGGGCGAGCGTTTGCGCCACGACCAGAAGCGTCCGGCGGGGAGCGGAGCTGGCGGGCCCGCGCAATGGGCGTTTGCCGCGCATCCACGGACCGACGAAGACCAGCACGGGCGGCACGACGGTGAGCAGGCCGCTCGCGTCGCCCAGCCACCATTGGGCGGCGATCTGGAGGAAACGTTCCGCGGAAAGCGGCATGAGCAGTCCGGCCGCGGCGGTGCCGACGAGCGCGATACCGGCGGGCGCGAACACGACGCCCGCGATGAGAACCGCGTGGTCCCGCGGCGAGCGTGGCAGCAGGCTCGGGGAGCAACAGCGGCGGGCGAGCGCGGCGGCCGTGGCGTAGTTGGCCGTGATCAGCGCGGGAAACAGGAGGGTCGGCCAGCTCACGCCGAAATCCTTGGAGACCCAAGCGCCGGCGATGTTGGCGGCCAGCACGACGGGCGCGAACCGCGGACCGAGCAGGATGAGCGCGGCGAGCGCCAGACCGGCCGGCGGGTACCACAGCGAGACGCCGGGGCTGATCTCGAAGAACCGGGCGGAGAGATGCGCCGCGAGATGGAGGACGAAATATCCGCCGCCGACCAGGACCGGCCGGGGAAAGCGTTCGCCTCGCGCCGAGAGATCGGCCGCGGCGGGCGCGGAGCTGCTGGAGGCGGAGGACCGCATCGCGAAGTGGAGAGGGGATGGAGCGCGCGACCCGGTGCGTCGAAACCGACATGACACCGGCCCGAGCGCACCCGCCATCCACGATGCGCGAAACATGCCGGTTTCCTCCAGCAGTTTTTGAAAAACGTCTCCGCCGAACAAAAAAACGCCGGCCCGCGTTCTTCAGGTGTCGTTATTCCCAATTGCTTGGAACGCCCGGGAACCGATTCGCTAAAAATCGGCCGGCGGCCGGAAAACGCGTCCGAGGGGGCTCCGGAAACTTCTGTTTTGAAGTCGGGATGATCAGATACCAATTCGCTGACATTGCAGGCAAAGTGCCCCGAAAACCTTGGCGTCAGCGGCATTCAGTCGGTGCTCCGACTGAGGGAACGAAATCGTTGGCAAAAGCGGATCGGGACCTTGGGGCCCCCGTGCCAGTGAAATGGGTGTTTTCCGGTGGAAGGTATTCGTTGGCATTGGCGG
>DATGXO010000076.1:0-37795 GCA_035298965.1 Opitutaceae bacterium
CCCGAGGTGCGTGAGCAGCGGCCAGCGGTGTTTCCCGTCGCCGGATTTCTCCGCCTTCGTGGCGAACAACTCCGCCGGGATCCCCGGCGGCAATTCCTGCGGGACGAGCGTCCAGCCGCGCTGGTCGCACGTGCGCCGCACCTCGGCGAGGAAGAGCACCAGCGCCGCGTCCCAGCGCTCGAGGTTCTCGCTCCGCACTTCCACGCGCCGGTAGCCCGCCTCCTCGGGCGGCCGCCAATGCGTGCGCGGCGCGGCGAGGCTCCACCGGCCGCCGACGTGGAGTCGGCACACCTCGGGGTTCTCCTCGATCCGCAGGGTTGCAGCGGTGGCGGGATCGTTCGGCATGCGCGCGGGGCAACGTGCCCGCGCCAAGCGCGCGTTGCGAACCAAAACCCCGCGGCCAAGCACCTCGGGCCCCGCCCGGATGCGCCGCCGCGCGCGATGCCGCTCCGGATCACCGCTCTCGCGGGCGACACCACACCGCAGTCGCTCCGCCCGTGGAGCTGCGCACGAGAGCAGCGATCCGGCCGCGACCGCCGAGCTTCGCGGTTGCGCGCGCCGCCCGGCTCGCGCGAACTCCCCGGGCTCATGCCCTCGTTCCAGACCGTCCTCTTCGACCTCGACGGGACGTTGGTCGACGCGTTCGCGACGATCCACCGCGCCTACTGCCACACGTTGCCGCAATTCGGCTACCCGGCGCCCACGGCCGAGCAGGTGCGGCGCGCCGTCGGCGGCGGGCTGGAGAAGGCGATGGCGCACTTCGTCCCCGAGTCGCTCGTGGCCGAGGCCTGCCGGGTACACGTGGCCTTCGCGGAGCGGATCCAGCTCGAGGACCCGACGGTCTATCCTGGCGGCCGCGAACTCGTCGCCGCACTTCGGGCACAGGGGAGGAAAACCGCCGTGCTCACGAACAAGATCGGCGAACACGCCCGCGCGATCCTCGCCCACCTCGGGCTCGCGCCGCAGCTCGACCTCGTGCTCGGCGCCCGCGACTGCCCGTGGCGCAAACCCGCCCCGGAGTTCACCGCCGAGGCGCTCCACCGGCTCGGCGCCGAGGCCGCCACCACCTGTCTCATCGGCGACTCGCCCTTCGACCTCGCGACGGCCCGCAACGCAGGCTTCCCGTGCTTCTGCGTCACCACCGGCACGCACGACGAGGCGGAGCTCCGCGCCGCGGGCGCGACGCAGGTGTTTCCCGATCTCCGCGCGCTCGGTGCCACCGTCTTCGGACTGCCGGTCGGGCTCTGAGCGGCTCCCCGATCCCGCAGTCGGCGACGGAGCGACACCCGCGCCCAGGCCGGGACCGCTCGCTCGGATTTCGCTCAAGAACGGCAGCCCGCATCCGATGCGCCCCGCATGACATCTTGGACCATCGGCAAGCGGATCATCGTCATGGCGGGCCTGCTTTGCGCCCTGAGTATTCTCATCACCGGGTGGAGCATCTACAGCCTCCGCGCGATCCAGCAGCAGGGGCAGGCGGTCAGCGAGAAGAACCTCCCCGGCGTCATCCAGACGAGCACGATGAACTACCTGCCGATGATCAACATGGTCCGGCTCTACCGTCTCCTCGACTCCACCGATCCCGCCGAGCGCAAGGCCATCGAGGACGCCACGCTCGAGGACACCCGGAAGTTCCGCGCCGCCGACGAGATCTACAAGTCCACCATCACCACCGCCGCCGAGCGCGACGCCTACGACAAGCTCGGCCGCATCCACGAGCACTACCTCGGGCTCCGCGCGAAGTACCTCCAACTCGTCGAAACCGATCGCGAGCAGGCCAAGAAGATCCTCACCGTCGACATGATCGCCGCGCTCACGGAGTTCTCGAACCAGACGCTCTCGATCCTCGGTCAGAACGCCACCGACGGCGAAGCCGGGGGACGCCAGCTCGTCGGCACCGTTCGCAGCAGCACGATCACGCTGGTGAGCGTCGGCATCGCCGGCGTGTTGCTCGGCGCCGCCCTCGCCTATTTCGTCATCATCTCCACCAACAAGAAACTCGCGCAGGTCGCCGCCGCGCTCAACGACGCCGCCCATCAGGTCGGCTCCGCCGCCGGCCAGGTCTCCGCCGCCAGCCAATCCCTCGCCGACGGCGCCAGCCAGCAGGCCGCGTCCCTCGAGGAAACCTCCGCCTCGCTCGAGGAGATCGACAGCCAGACCAAGCGGAACGCCGAGAACGCCGACAACGCCCGCACCCTCTCCGACGACACCCGCCACGCCACCGAGGAAGGCACACGCCAGATGCAGGAGATGGTCGCCGCGATGGCCGACATCAAAGCCTCGTCCGACAACATCGCGAAGATCATCAAGACCATCGACGAGATCGCGTTCCAGACGAACATCCTCGCTCTGAACGCCGCCGTCGAAGCCGCCCGTGCTGGTGAGGCCGGCGCCGGTTTCGCCGTCGTCGCCGAGGAGGTCCGCAACCTCGCCCAACGCGCGGCCCACGCCGCCCGCGAGACCGCCGAGAAGATCGACGACTCGATCACCAAGAGCGCCCGCGGCTCCGAGCTTTCCACCCGCGTCTCCGAAGGTCTCCAGCAGATCGCCGACAAGGCCCGCCGCATGAACGAACTCGTCAGCGAGATCGCCGTCTCCTCGAAGGAGCAGGCGCAGGGCCTCGCGCAAGTCGGCGGCGCTGTCACGCAGATGGACCACGTCACCCAAGCCAACGCCGGCAGCGCCGAGGAGACCGCCAGCGCCGCCGCCGAGATGAAGTCGCAGTCGACGACCATGATCGAAAACGTCAACGAGCTCCTGCAGCTCGTGGGCGGCGCCGCCGACCACCGCGTCACCACCGAGACGCACGCCCCGGAGTCGCGCACCGCCAAACCCGCCGCGTTCGCGAAAAAAGCGCCCGCCGCCGTCCACGCCAGCGTCGGTAAATAGCGGGCACGCCGGCTGCCGCCAGCGCGTCAGCCGCAGCCGCCGCCACCGGTACGCCCGGTCGCCGATCTGGCCTCTGCACGCGGCAAGAGCAGTTTCAAGTATGCCTGCGGTAGGGTCGCAGCACGTCTGCGACCACTCCGGTTTCCGCCGCTATCGCGCTCATCACGGCTGCACGTGAAGTGCAGCCCTACTGCAACCGCAGTCCCGCCCACACCTGCGACGATCCCACCTACGCCGCCGCGCGTGTCGCCTGCGCCAGAGAGGTGACTGTCGCCCAACCCCGGCGACGCAGCCGCTCCAGCCGGTCGTTTTCATCGGCCGTCCGCTCTTGGGCCTGCATCCGCAGCCGCACGGTGCCGCGCAGCGCCCTCGCCTGCGCGCACGCTGCCCATACCTCGGTCAATGCGGTCGGGTGCGTTGCGCTGCCGGTGAAGAAGGCGCGGAGTCGTTTCATGCGCGCAGCGTGCACGCGCCGTGTCACGTTTGCATGTCGCCGCGGCGACGAACCGGCAAACTCGGTCCGCCACCGCGCGCCATCACTCACGATACCGGCGCCAAGTTCGCGGCCACGGGCGTCGCGCACGCCCGCCATGCCGGCCACAGTCCGGCCAGCGCGCACAGTGCGACCATCGCCGCCGGCGCACACACCAGCGTCCAATCCCAACGCGGCAACTCCAGCAGCACCCCCGTCTGCGCCTGCACCGCGCCGGCGATCAACGCCCCGAGCCCGAGGTGCACGATCACGCCAAGCACCGCACCACCCGCACCGATCGCGGCGGCTTCGCCGAGCACCGCGCGCAGCAACATCCCGCGCGGCGCGCCGAGCGCGCGCAAGATCGCCCAATCGCGACGTCGCGCCTGCATCGAGCCGTGCAACGCCACCAACACGCACAACGCCGCCATGCCGCCCGCGACGGCGGCGCCGAGCGCGAGCACGCGGTCGAACCACAGGAAGCGCTCGAACAAGCCCGTGAGCACCGCCGCCACCGGCCACGCGAACGTGTAGCGTTGGCCGCTGCGGTTGTACTCGCGGTCGAGCTGGAAACCCAGCGCGCGCGCCTCGGGCCGGAGCTTCACCAGGATCGCGCTCACGGATTCCGCCGCGTGCGGCCCATGGCCGGCGAGGTGTTGCAGCTCCTCGAGCGGTATCCAGATCACGCGATCAAGCGGCGTGCCTGTGGGCTCCAGCACACCCACGATCTCGAAACTTTCCTCGTGATCCGCCTCCTCGGCGTGGTCGAGCCCGTGGCTCGGGTGGATGCGATCGCCGAGCTTCACCCCGAGCCGCCGCGCCGCGTGATTCCCGATCACCGCTTCCGCGCGGTCTTCGGCGAACAACCGGCCACCGGACGCGAGTTGCGGACGCCGCCCGGGCAACCACTCGGTCGCACCGAGCAATTCCGCCGGTGCGCCGACCACGCGCCACCCCTGGTAGTTGTCGCCCATCGCAAGCGGGTACGCGCTCGCCACCGCGGGATGCGCGCGCAACCGCCCGACCTCCGCGGCATCGACGAGCCCCGGCGGCGCTTCGAGGTGGAACAGCGCCGCGAGCACGAGCTGCAGCGGCGATCCGCGCGCGCCGAGCACCGCGTCGAATTCGCCGACACTTCCGGTGAACGCGCGCTGCGCCTCGCGTCGCACGTTCCACACCGTCACGAATCCGCCGGTGGCGAGCGCGACAAGCAGCGCCGCGAGCAACGAGGCGAGGAGATGTTGCCGCAGACCGCGCCGGACGAGCAGGAGGAAAGACGATGTCGGGTTCATCGCGCGCAGGCCTCCGCGAACGGACGGTTGAGCTCCGCGAAATCCCGCACGGCGGGAAAACCGGCGAGCGCGCGCTCGTCGTGGCTCACGAGCAGGAGCGCCGCACCGTGCTCGGCGCAGGCATCGTGCAGGAGCGAGAGAGCGAGCGCGGCGTGGCGCGCATCGAGGTTCGCGGTGGGCTCGTCGGCGAGGACGAGCGCGGGGCGAGTCACGAGCGCGCGAGCGATGGCGACGCGCTGCTGTTGGCCCACCGAGAGTTCGCCGGGAAAACGGCGACCACAGTCGCCTACGCCCGTCTGCACGAGCAGTTCGCGGGCACGCCACTCGTCGACCGAACCGGCGAACCGCATCGGCAGCAGAAGATTTTCGAGGCAGGTGAAGCCGCGCAGGAGATTGAAGGTCTGGAACACCTGACCGATCGCGCGGGCGCGCAGCCGGTCGCGGGCGCGTTCGCCGGCGGGCGCCATCGCCTCGCCGGCGACGAGGACCGTGCCGGCGTCGGGTGCCAAGATTCCGGCGACGAGATGGAGGAACGTCGATTTGCCGCAGCCGCTCTCGCCGCAGAGCGCGAGTTGCTCACCAGCGGCGAGCGTGAACTCGTCGATCGCGATCGTGGGCCGGGCCGCCGCGGCCTCGACGCCGCGGGCGGAGCGATAGGTTTTCCGCAAGTCGCGCACGACGATCGCGGCGGAAGTTGGCGAGTGCATGGAGTCGGATTTCACGTTGGCGGAACACGGAAAAGGCAGACGGCCGGGGCGACCGTCTGCCTTGGAATCACGGTATGGCAGTCGAAGTCACGGCGCGCGGCGCCGTCCGAAACGCCGCCACGCGACGAACCCGAGACAGCCGAGGCCACCCCAGAGCGCGTACGTGGATGGCTCCGGGATCGCCGACACGGAGACGGTGAGGTTGTCGTAGAAACCGCCGCCCTGCAGGACCACGCCGCTCACGCCGGCGAGGCCGGAGCTGCTGGCGACGGTCACGCCCGGGACCGTGGCGTCGAAATCGAGCTGGCCGAGCGTGCCGGTCGTCGAGACGAACCAGATCGACGACGTACCGAGGTCGCCGAGCGTGCTGTTGTCGAGCGTTACGCTGAAGTTCGTGAGCGTGTAGGGCTGGTCGAACTTGAGGAAGACCGGGCCGTTGAAGGCGTTCAGCGCATTCGTGCCGGAAGGCGCGGTGTCAAAGCCCCAATCGACCGTGTTGCCGATGGTGACGGGCGACCATGCGTCGGTCGCGGTGTCGACGATCCAGTGTTCGGTTCCGGGGATGTCGATGCCGTCGCCGTCCTGCAGGAAGGCGGTGGTGGCGTTGTGGAACGAGAGCGCGGAGGTATCGAACACGCTGGCGTTGCTGCCGGCGGGCACGGAGTCGAAGTCGAACGAGAACGCGATGTCGGCGCGGGCCGTCGCGGTGGCCGCGAGCGCGAGAAGGAGAAGCGGGAGACGCATGGCGGAATCCTCCGGTGGAGTTACTTGGCGCCGCCGAGCGCGGCCTGCATGGCGAGGAAGAAGACGTCGGTGTTGTCGACGACGCCCTTGAACAGCGCCGCACCGCGGCCGGAGGCGGTGAGCGGGATGTCGGAGCCGGTGTGCACAGCCGAGGAGCCGGGCACCTGGCCGGTCACGAGGAAACCGCCGGCGGTGTCGCGGTTGATCGGACCGGCGGGATAGGTCGAATACGCGCTGCCGGCGGGGAAGAACGCGGTCGCCTGCTGGCTATCCTTGAGCGGGCGGGGATTCGTGAGCCAATCCTCGTAGCGATCGGAGTTCGCGGCGTAGCCGACGAGCATCTTGTAGTCGACGTCGGTCGTGGCCGGGTAGCCGTCGGCGGCGAGCGTGTAGTACGGGAAACCGGCGGCTTCGTAGGTGCCGACCGTCGCATCGCGCAGCTGGGCCGCGCCGCCACCCGCGGTCGCGCGGGCTTGCAGGACGGCGTTGGTGACGGTCGAAGAACCGATGATGTTCACACCGGCGCACTCGTGATCGGCGGTGACGAGAACGAGCGTGTCGGGATTGCTCGCGGCGAACGCCTTCGCGAGGCCGATGGCCTTGTCGAACTCGATCGTGTCGAGCAGCCAGCGCTCGGTGTCCATGTTGTGGGCCTGCTTGTCGATCGATGCGGCCTCGACCATGAGCACGAAGCCGGTGGGATTCTTCGAGAGAACGTTGAGCGCGGCCGCGGTCATCTCGCCGAGCATCGGCTGGTCGGTGAGGCCGTAGTCGGCGACGATCGTCTGCGAACCGCCGGCGGGGATCGTGCCGCGGCGGCCGTCGATCTTGTCCTTGGCGACGTTCATATTCGAGTAGGCGAACAGGCCGAGGAGCTTCGTGGCGGAGGAGGAAACCGCGTCGAGCGTCGTCTTGTCGGGCGCGTAGCTGAAGCCCGCGGCCTGGAAGCCGGCGAGGAGATCGCGATTCACGTCGACCGCACCGGCGACGACGCCCCAGCCGTTGGCGAGCTCGGCGGGATGAGTGTAGTCGGAGCCGGCGGCCCGCGCCGAGCCGGTGGTGCTGGCAGGCAGGAACCATTTGCGGCCACCACCCATCAGGACGCGAAGGTTCGCCTTCACGACGGCCTCGTCGAGGTACTGGTCGCAGATGCCGGTGCCGGCGCCGCGATCCTGCGTGTGCGTGCCGAACGCGCCCGGCGTGGCGTCGAACACATCCGAGGTGGTGACGATGCCGAGCGCTTTGCCCTGCGTGCGGGCAAGGTATTCGCCGATCAATTCCACTCGCGGGTTGTCGAACTTCGCGGTGGTGTCGTCGGGGAAGCAGCCCTGCTGGTTGTTGTTGGCCTTGTTGCCGCTCGAGTAGCAGGCGGCGCCCGGCGAGGAGTCGGTGATGATGGAGTTGAGGGACGCCGTGCGGACGAGCGCGACGGAATCCATGCTGTCCATCTCGAGCGGCGCGAGCGCCTTGCCCGAGGCGATGCCGCGGTACGCGATGCGCGCGGCGGAGCGGTGCGCGATGCCCATGCCGTCGCCGATCATCACGATGACGTTCTTCGCGCGGCGGCCCTGCTGCGTGACCCCGACGACCTCGAACTCGCCCTCGGCCTCGACGGTCTGGCCATCGCTTTGCGTGGCAACCACCTTAAGCGCGTGCACGCCGGGCGTGGCGCTGCTGCAGGCGCGCAGCGTGGGGCAGACGGTGTTCGCCGGAAGGCCGGAGACAGTGGCCGGCACGAGCGCGACCGAGCCGTTCACCAGCTTGCCGTCGATGTAGAACTGCGCGGCGGTGATCGTCGCGCCGCTGTCGGGCCGCACGGTCGCCTGCAGGTCGAAACGCTGGCCGGCGAGAAAGCGCGCGATGTACGGCGCGCCGGAAATGCCGGTCGAGAAACGCAGACTCGGCGGCGTGAGGCGCGACACGGAGGGTGCGGCTGTCAGCGCGCTGGCGGCCGCAGCGGCGAGCGCGGTCGCAAGGAGGAGTTGAAGGGACTTGGTCGTCATTGGGTTCGTTCGCGTAGGGTTGAGGCGGGAGAGGAGAAACGGTGGATCAAGGCGCAGCGGCGAGGGTCGCACCCTCGCCAGCCGGCTCGTCGTCAAGGCGGAGTCGCACGAGGGACACGCGGCCGTCGGGCTCCTCGCGCCGGCCGAGCTCGAGGGTGCCGGTCAGCAGCAGTGGGCCCGGCGTGAACGGCACCGCCAGATCCGCGAACCGCGGCACCTCGACGAAGACGACGTTCGGGGGAAAATCGTCCGCGAGTCCGTATTCGTACTCATTGGTCGCGAGGGCGAAAGGCGCGAGGATCGCGACTCCCGGCGAGGGCCTCGCCTGGCGCACCATGAACCCGAGGAGGCGCACGCGCCGGCCGTCGAGCGCACGAAGTGTCGCCGTCGGCTCGAGGCCGAGCGGCCCCGCGGGCGACTTGAAGAAGTCGGAGAACTTCAGCTCCGCCACGCCGTCCGGCGGCGACGGGAGACGATCCACGCCGGCGAGCTCCACGGCGAGCGCATCGGCGTGCCAGCCGAGTCCGCGCGCGGCGGCGGACGGTGCGACCGCCAAGCCGGCGGCGAACAGCAGAAACGAGAGCGACAGTGCGGACGGATGCGACATGGGAAAGCGGCGACGTTACGGCGCGGACTCGGCGAGAGCCGTTTCCTCGAGCTGGTAGAACTGCACCACCGCGCCACCGCTCACGACGGGCGCGACGCGCAGGCGGCCGACGACCGCCACCGGCGTGTCCATGCGCACCGGCAGGCCCGGCGCGGGCGCCTCGACCGTGACGTACTCGTTGGCGGCGGGCATCTGGCCGAAGCAGCAGGCGTTCTGGTTGCGCAGCAGGAGAAACTGCCGGGAGCGGCCCTGCTCGACGGCGAGCGGCAGCATGTAGCCGGTGATGCGGACCTGCGCGCCGTTGGCCGCGCGGATCGGAGCGCTGAGCACCGAGCCAGAGGCGACTGCCGCAGCATCCGGCACCAGCGGACAAGCCGCGAGCTCCGCAAACGTGACCCGCGGCGGCGTCCCGGTCGCGAGGGCGGATGTGGCGAGCGTCAACGCGACCAGCAACCCTCGCGCGATGCCGGCTTGGGAGGAAGTCGGTCGCAGGTCACGGGCACGGCTCGGCCGGCGGTAGAAACGGTCGCGGGATTGCACGCCGCTACCCTACCGACGGCAGGTGACGAATCCGCGAAGGCGGCGTGACGCGCTGGTGAAACCGCGCCGCAGCGCGGCACCGCTCGAGCGCTCAGCGGCCGATCGTGAGCGCGGCGACGAGCACCGCGGCGGCGGCAGAGACGTTGAGCGACTCCATCTTGCCCGAGCCCGGGATGCGCACGAGCCGATCGCAGGCTTTCGCCACCTCGGGCGCGAGGCCGGCCTCCTCGTTGCCCAACACGAGCGCGATCGGCGTCTGCGCGGCGGTGTCGGCGCGCTTGCGCACGGCGTCGGGCAGAAATTCGCGGCGGTTCAACGAGGCGAGATTCGGTCCGCGCACATCAGTGCCGACGACGGCGAAGCCCGCACTGCGCAGCTCGGCGCAGAGCGCGGCGAAATCCGCGCACAGCCAAATCCGCACGTGCTCCATGCCGCCCTCAGCCACGCGGTAGGTCGACTCGCCCGGGCGCGCGGCAGTCTCGCCGGCGGCGACGACGAGGTTCTCCACGCCGAAGAACGCCAGCGTGCGCGCGATCGCGCCGAGATTGTGGGCGTTGCCGATCCGATCGAGCAGCACGACCGGTTTGCCCGCCTTCGCCCAGCCGGCGAGATCGGCCCGCTCCGGCGCGCGCAACGGCGTCTGGTCCACCACCGCGACGATGCCGCCGTGGTGCACGGTGCCCGCGATCTTCTCGAGCTCCTCGGCGGGGACTTGGCGGTAGACGCGGCGCTCGCGCGCCATGTAACCGCTCATGCCACCCACGCGACGCGCCGTGGGCGCATCGAAGAACAACCGTTTGATCGCCGCCGGGCGCGACTGAAACAGCGCCTTCACCGCGGCGAGCCCGCAGATCGGGATCTCGCGGTTGCGCTCCTCGTTGCGGATCCGCGGAAAACCCTCGTCGCGCCCCACCCGTTCGTCCCCGCGCAGAGCGGGCCGCGCCGGTTCGCGGCGCGCCAGTTCACGACGGACCGGCTGGGAATCGGGAGACGGCTGAGCGGAGGAACTGCGGGAAAAGGAGCGCACACGGCAACACAGGGCGAACCCTCCTCCGCCGGCAACTCCGAAGCCGCACGCAGGCTCGCCAACACGCCACCGCGCCGCACGATGCGCCACGTGCCCGGCTCGCTCCGTTTCACCTTCTGGATCGCGTTGCTCGCCACCGTCGTCAACGCGGTCGCGTATGCGGCGACCTTCGCCGACCGCGCGTCGTACTGGCTGCTCTTCGGCGTGCCGCTGCTGTTTCTCGTCTGGCCGGGCGTGATCGCGCAATGGCGCCGCGTGCCGCGCCGCAACCTGGCGTCCGAGATCTTCGGCGACATACCGCGCTGGATGAAACTCGCCGTGATCGCGCTGCTGGTGTTCGCGTTCACCAATTTCTTCGTTTGCCGCGTGCTCAACGACTCGGCGCAGCCGCAACTGCTCGGCGGCGGGCGGGCCGCGCTCGTCGCGCGCGGCGGGAAGGTCGTGCGGGAACTCGCGCCGGCCGAGTACCGCCACGCGCGCGCCGTGCAGTTTCGGATGATGAGCGGGTTCTTCGTCGCCTGCTTTGGTCTTGCCGCGCTGCTCGCGGAAGCCTGTTGGATCAAGAACGGTCCCGCGATGGCGGACCGGCGGCTCTGAAGCGGAATCGGGCGGCGCTCGTCGAGGGGCCGTTGGGGTCCGGCAGTTCCGAGGCCCTGCACTCGACTCTCTCCCCCCTTCGCCCGACTGCCGCGTGACCGCCCTCAGTCGCGCAGCGAGCCGACGAGCGTGAACTCCTCGCGGTCGTGGAACAGGTGGCGCACGTGCGCGACCGCGCAGTCGCGCAGCGGGCTCTCGCTCGAGTGCCGCACCTGGTCGAGCAGCGCTAGCGCGTCGGCGTGCCCGAATTTCAGATTCACGACGAAGTGCCGGCACCAGCGGCCGCGCGTCCACTGCGCCACGAGATCGAGCACGCGCCGCGGATCCTCGACCATGTCGCAGAACAGCCAGTCGTAGCGCTCGCCCGCAGCGGGGCGGAAGCGAAAGGCATCCTCGCGGCGGTGCTCGATGCGCGGATTGTCGAGCGCGCCGCCCTTGAGCGGGCCGTTGTCGATCGCCACCACACGCGCACCACGTTTGGCGGCGCTGTAGCTCCAGCCACCGGGCGCGGCGCCGAGGTCGGCGACCGTCTCCCCTTCCCCGGGTTCGCGGCCGAGGACGACGTATGCCTCCTCGGTTTTCAGGTACGAACGCGAAGGCGCGGCGGAATCGTCGGCCATGCGACGTTGGCCGCCGAGCCAGACGGAACGCGCGGCCTGGAGCCGGCCGAAATCCGTGGCGAACACGAAAAGCCCCCGCGCCGGCCCCGTGCCGCGCGGCAGTTCGGGTTGCGCGAGTTTCGCGACGCGTGAAAGGCGTTTCTTCAAGAGCGCGCCAAACTCCGCCTCGACCGCGCCGAGCCGGCGGCCGAGCCCGGGGACCTCGATCGGCGCCTGCCAGAAATTCGGCCATGAGCCCTCGATGCGTTCGCCGCGGAGCGCGCCCATGAACCAGTCGCAGAGCCGGCCCGCGAGCGCGTTCACGCCTTCGCCGACGATCTCCACCGGCTCGAGATGCACGCGGTGGGCGAAGCAGAGGTCCGGCAATTCGCCCGGGGTGGTGGCGCCGAGCCGGACCCAGCCGGGTCCGGTCGCATCGACCGATCCGAGACGTGCCGCCGTGACTTCGGCGCCCAGTTGCGCCTCGAAACCGGCCTGACAGGTGAGAAGCATGGGGGTTGTTCTCCGCCGCTCGGGCGGAAACGGGTCAATGCCCAGTCGTCTGGCCCTGCGCGGTGGCCGTCAGGACGAGTTCCTCCTCGCCCACGTCGCAGCGCAGGCGGAAGTCGAGGCCGTAGGTGACCGGTCCGGCGGCGAGCGCCGAGCGGAGGCGCGCCGCCGCGGCGGGATCGGCGAGCTTGAGCACCGCCTCGTGCCGGACCGTGCCGAGCTCGGGCAGCGCGACGGGTTTGGTCCCGACCGCCAGGCCGTAGTGCGCGCCGTCGAAGGTGACCTTGAACTCCGTGCGCGTCACGGCGACTGCGACGATGTTCTCGTTCTGCAGTTGAAGATTGAGGACGGCGTTGTTGTCCGCCCCGACGGCGACGTCGAGCAGCGTGACGTGGACGCCGGCTCGCTGGTACGTGGTCGAGCAGCCGCCCAGCCATGCGCCGGCGAGCACGAGCAGGACGAGGGCGGGGATTACGCGCAGCAGTTTCATGGCGCCATCGTGCACAGCGCGCGGGTACCGGCGCAAGAACTGCCTGCGCCTCCGAGGCGACTCAGCCTTGCTCGCGGAAAACGAGGCGGCGTTTCAGGAGCCAGCGCACGCCGAACAGATCATAGAGCCCGCGCCAGGCGCGCCCCCAGTTCGTGTATTTCGACACACCCTTCGCTCGTTGGCGGTGGCGCACCGGCATCTCGAAAACCGTGAAACCCGCGCCGCGGAACAGCGCCGGCATGAAGCGGTGCATGCCGTTGAAGGCCACGAGCGCCGCCCGCGCCTCGCGGCGGAAGATCTTCATCGGGCAACCGGTGTCGCGCGCGCCATCGTGCAGCACGGCCTTGCGGATGCGGTTGGCAAACTTGGAAGCCCAGCGTTTGCTCCACGTGTCCTCGCGCGTCGCACGATAACCGATCACGACATCCACCTTCTCGCGGCGCAGCGCCTCGAGCATCGCGGCGTAGTCGGCCGGATCGGTCTGGCCGTCGCCATCCATCGTGCCGATCACCGCGCCGGTGGCAGCCATGATGCCGTTAAACATCGCCGCGCTCTGGCCCATGTTGCGCGGGTTGCGCACGCCGCGCACGCCAGGCATCGCCTGGATCTTCACCCAAGTCGTGTCGCTGCTGCCGTCGTCGACCGCGACCAATTCCGCCTGCGGCTGCGCGCGCCGGACCTCCTCCAGGACGGCCTGCACGTTCTCCTCTTCATTGAAGAACGGTATGACGATCGAGAACTCGTGGGCGTTGCTCATTCAGTCGCGACTTTGGGGAAACGCGCCCGGGCTTGGCGAGCCGCAAGACGATTGTCGGCAAGGTCGGTGGCATGGAAGACGGCAAGCCACGTTACCGACGCGGCCTGCAGTTCGCCGAGACAGCGCGGATCAGTAATGCGGCGGTTTCTCGTCGGCCGGAAGATCGCCGCCGGTGCCACCTTGCTGCTCGCTGCGCTCCGCGATGTGGCGCAGTCGCGCCTCGAGTCGGTCGATCCGTTCCGCCATCTCGAGCATCGCGCGATCCTGCTGCGCGACATGGCGTTCGAGAAACGCGTGGCGCGTTTCGAGGTTGGCGAGGCGCTCGGCCGGATCGTTGGACATGGCGCCGATATCCGAAAACAAAACGCCGGGGGCAACCCTGCAACGGGCCGCCCCCGGCGGAGATTTTCTAGCGAAAGACGCAGCTCAGCCGAGCTTCACGCTCACCTTGGCCGCCTGCGCCGCGATCACGACGCCAGCCGCATCCGTGGTCACGGTGCCGCCGGTGGAGGTCGCCTGAGCGACGCCGACGAGCTGCACCTTCCAGTCGCGCAGCGCGCCCGTGGCGGCGACGTCGATCGTCGCGCCCTTGCGGCTGGCGGTCACGCGGCCGAGCTCCTTGCCGTCCGGACCGTGCACGGCGCGGGTGGCCGTGGCGCCGTCGGCGAGCTGGTACACGCGGAAGGTCGTGCCCTCCGCGTAGTTGTAGTCCGGCTTCGCATCGGTCGCGCCGAGCGGCAGGATCGTGCCGGGACGGACGAAGAGCGGGATGCTGAGGAAGTCGTGGTTCGCCTTGTACCAGCGGCCGCCCTGCTGGATCTCGCCGGTGAGCAGATGCGTCCACGTGCCTTCTGGCAGGTAGTAGGAGACGTCGCCCTCGGCGTTGAACACCGGCGCCACGAGCAACGACTCGCCGAGCAGGTACTGGCGGTCGAGCGTGTCGCTGGCCGGGTCCTCGGGGAACTCGAGCAGCATCGCGCGCAGCATCGGCGTGCCGTCGCGGTGCGCGACGACGGCCTGGCCCCACAGATACGGCATTAGCTGGCACTTGAGCTTGGTGAACTTGCGGAGGACATCACACGCCTCCTCGTCGTACACCCACGGCACACGGTAGCCCGTGGAGCCGTGCAGGCGCGAGTGCGAGGAGAGCAGGCCGAACGCGAGCCAGCGCTTGTAAACCGCGGCCGGGCCGGAGCCCTCGAAGCCGCCGATGTCGTGGCTCCAGTAACCGAAGCCGCAGAGCGAGAGCGAGAGGCCGCCGCGGAGCGTTTCCGCCATCGCCTCGAAGGTCGACCAGCAATCGCCGCCCCAGTGGAGCGGGAAACGTTGCGCGGAGGCGTAGGCGGAGCGGGCGAAGAGCGTCGCCTCACCGCGGCCGCGTTTGCGCTCGAGCACCTCGAACACGCACTGGTTGTAGAGTACCGAATAGAGGTTGTGCATGCCGACCGGGTCGGAGCCGTCGTGGTACACCACGCCCTCGGTCGGAATGCGCTCGCCGAAGTCGGTCTTGAACGCGTCGACGCCCATGTCGCAGAGCTGCTCGAGGTATCCGGCGAACCATTTCCGCGCCTCGGGATTCGTGAAATCGACGATCGCCATGCCCGGCTGCCAGAGGTCGGTCTGCCAGACGCTCCCGTCGGTACGCTTGATGAAATAGCCGCCCTTCTTGCCCTCTTCGAAGAGCTTCGAGCGCTGGCCCACGTAGGAGTTGATCCACACGCAGACCTTCAGCCCGCGCTCGTGGAAACGTTTCAGCATGCCGACCGGATCCGGGAACACGCGCGGGTCCCACTCGAAGTTGCACCAGTCGAATTCGCGCATCCAGAAGCAGTCGAAGTGGAAGACGTGCAGCGGCAGGTCGCGGCGCTTCATCTCCTCGACGAAGCCCATGCAGGTCTTCTCGTCGTAGTTCGTGGTGAACGAGGTCGTGAGCCAGAGGCCGAACGACCACGGTGGCGGCAGTGCGGGCCGGCCGGTGAGCTGCGTGAGGCGCGCGAGGATCTCCTTCGGCGTGGGCCCGAGGATGATGAAGTACTCGAGGCTCTCACCGGGCTTGGAAAACTGGACACGCGCGACGCGCTCGGAGGCGACCTCGAACGACACCGGGCCGGTCTCGTTCACGAGCACGCCGTAGCCGCGGTTGGTCATGTAGAACGGCACGCACTTGTACGCCTGGTCGGAGCCGGTGCCGCCGTCCTTGTTCTCGTTCTCGACGACCTGGCCGTTCTTCACGAACGCCGTGAAACGCTCGCCCAGGCCGTAGACGTTCTCGCCCACGCCGAGCTGCAGGCGCTCGATCATCTGCGGGCCCTTGCCGGCGACCTGCATGTAGCCGATGCCGCGCCAGCCGGTCTTCGTGAGCACGCGACCGTTGTTCTCGAAGGTGATCTCCCAGCCCGGGCGCTTCACGCGCACCGTGAGGCCGCCCGCGGTGAGCGTCGCCTGCTCGGTGCCCATGTCGATCTTCACCGGCGCCGCGGCCTGCGGCTGGAGGGGGATCGTGGGCATCGTGTCGACGCCGCCCGTGTAGTGATCAACCCGGACGCGGACGACGCCCTCCATCGGCGAGCTCAGTTTCACGGTGAGCACCGGACCGCCGAGCGTGTCGCCGCGGTGCTTGATCGAGCGCGTGGGCGCGTCGATCACGAGGCTGTCGCCAACTTGTGTGATGTCGTGAGCTTCGGTCGCGAACGTCGCCGTCACGCCGGGTTGCAGGAGCCACTCGCCATCGGAGAATTTCATGGGAATAACGGGAAAAGGTCCGTCGGTTTCGCGGTAAATCTGGCGCTTTACAAGTCTCGTTTTTCCGCTCCTGCACTTTCCCGCCGCCAACCGGGTTCAGAACCCCACCCGGACCGCTGCGCGTTCGAAACCTTCCGCCCGCCAGAGTTCCTGCCGGCGCAGGCCGGCCAGCGGCGCGATCCAGCGGTCGGGCACGATCTGGAGCCGTGTGTTCAGGTGCGTAGCGATCGCGTTGCGGTAGTCGCGAGCGAGCGCGATGCGCAGCTCGGTGTCGGAGAGTTCGCGCTGCAGCCCGAGAAACGCCGCGTCGCTCTTCAGCGCCGGGTAACGCTCCACCACGCTCTGCACCACCGGTCGCGCGCCGACCAGATCCGGGCCAGGCTCGCCGAGCGGCGTCGCTTGGCTCTGCGCGCGCAGCGTGGCGAGTTCGGTTTGCACCGTACGCTCGTGGTCGCGCAACCCCGCCACCACCGCGACGAGCCGCGGGATCAGGTCGGCACGCCGCTTCAGCTGCACCTCGATCAACGAGCCGGCCTGCGCCACGCGATTCCGCAGTTGCACGAGTGAGTTGAACGTCATCCAGCACCAGCCCGCCAGCCACACGCCCGCCAGCGTTCCGCCAAGGGCGAGCGCGACCGTGACCGGCGGCCGCTGATCGTGATTCGCCTGGATCAACCACGCGATCGGGAGCGGCAGCAGGAACAACACACCGCACCCCCAGAACCCCCAGCGATAGCCGCGCTGCACGCGCCCCTCGCCGCGGCAACTGATCACGAACAACTCCGCCTCGGGATCTGCCGCGATCTCCGGCGCGACCACATCGTCGCGCTCGCGCGCCCGACCGGCGACAAAGACCTCGGCGCCCTGCCGGATCGCGTGCTCCACGAAACGCCGCCGCCCGGTCGAGTCGCTGATCTCGCCCGCCGGCCCTTTGCCGAAATACAACGCCGCGCCACGGCCGACCGTCTCCGAAAAGACGCACTCCGCTTGCATGTCCGCGCCCTCCGGCCGCACCCGCACCGCGCCGGTGTCGTCCTCCACGGCAAACGCCGGCGCCGCACCGCCGGAAGCGATACGCGTCCAGCCGCTCTTGCGCACCCGTCGCGTCTTCCGCTGCCCCTTGCTGTCGGTGTACGTCTCCGTTTCCCAGCGGGACCACTCCTCCTCCACAGCGTACTCGAACCACACACATTCCGTGCCCGCGAGGAAGCTGCGCTCCGGCGTCGCGAGCAACGCCCGCCCGCACAGCTCCACCTGGCCGATGAACACGCCTTTCGCCTTCGAGGTCGGCGTGTCGCACAACAACCGCAGCCGCCGCCCCGCGCGCAGCATCAGCCAGAAAAACAGGGCGGTTAACGGCGCCGCCACGAGCCACGCCGGCCAGACGATTTCGGGGTTCATCGGCACGATCCTGTCGCCGCGGTGCGCCGTCGCCAAGCTCGCAGGATGATCGCGCGCCACGGCCCGGCTTTTTCCGCAACGCAGAGCCGCAAACCGCATGTGGAGCCGCTCGCGAGAGCAGCTCTCCTCCCTCCGCTCGCACCGTGCCGGCTTTGTGGCGCCGCTCGTGACAGCGGCGATCCGTAGATCGCCGCGCTCAGCCGTGGAAAAGCTGCTCTCGCGAGCAGCTCCATAAAAGCACCGCCGCGCCTTTCATTCCTCCGCTCCGCATCCGCGCGTCGCTCCCCCTCTCGATTTTCCCCTCTCGCCTCTCGCGTTCTTGCCTAAGCCGTCGCCGCCGCCAGCACCGCGTCGGCCTTGTCGAGCACGGCGTCGATCTCGCCGATGATCGCCGGCAGCTCACCCTCGCTGATCCCGAGATCGTCCCACACCTCGCGCACCGCACTCGCCGGTTTGAAGCCGGTGCCGTGGTGCACGCCGTGCAGGTTGCAGACGAAATCCGCCAGGTACACGAGCGGGCCCGCGGCATTGTCGCCGGAAAGCGGATCGTGGTGCCCGCTCACCGCCTGGGTGAGCACCGTCGGCATGCGCCAGACCTCCAGCAGCCGACCGCCGACATCGGCGTGATCCGTGCCGAACGTCTCCCGCTCGATCTCGTGCAACGGCCGCGCCTGCTCCCGCGCCCGCGCCAACACCGCGCCGTAGCCGGCGCCGAGCGTGCGGTCGAGCACGAGCATGCCGATGTCGTGCAACAACCCCGCCGCGTACGCCTCCGGGATCGGCGTCGGGAGATTCAGCGCGCGGCGCTGGAGCACCTGCACCGTCTGCGCGACCGCGAGCCCGTGCCGCCAGAACTGGTGGTAGTGGAAATGCAGCGGCTTGAACGCCCGCAGCAGCGACAGCGCGAACACCACGTCGCGCACGCCCTCGATGCCCACGCGCAGCACCGCCTCCTCGATCGAGCGCACGCCATGGCCGCGGAAATAGACCGAGTTGGCCAGCCGCAACACCCGCGCCGAGATGCCGGGATCGAGCGCCATCACCTCGGCGAGTTGCTCGGCGGTGATCCACTCCTCCGCCAACAACCGCGACACCCGTACCACGACCTCCGGCGCAGCGGGAAAATCGACCGAATTGAGCCGCTTCACGAAATCAGAGCCGGTCGCCATGTAGCCTCCTCACACCGCCGCCAAGACCGCTTCGGCTCGCGCCAGTTCCTCCTGGACCGTCCCGACCAGCTCCGGCAACTCGCTCTTCTCCAGCCCGAGTTCGACCCAGACCCGTTCATCGCATTCTGCCGGGAAAAAGCCGCTGCCGTGGTGGATCCCCTGGTGGTTGCACACGAAATCCGCCAGATGCACGAAGTGCGTGACCGGCTGCCCCGATTCCCACGGCCGATGATGGTTCGCCACGGCATCGACCAGGATCGCGGGGAAACGCCACACCTCCATCAAGCGCCCGCCCGCCTGCGCGTGATCCGTGCCGAGCATCTCGTGCTCGACGTCGACCAACGCCCGCGAGGTCGCGCGCGCCGCCTCGATCACATCCCGATAGGCGGTGCCCAGCGCCCGATCGAGCACCAGCATGCCCATGTCGTGCAACAACCCCGCAGTGTACGTCTCGGGTACGGGCCCGCCGGGACCGGGCGCTCGCCGCTGGAGCGCCTGCGCCGTGAACGCCACCGCAAGAGAATGCCGCCAAAACGGCCGGTAGTCGAAATGAGCCGGCCGCATCGCACCGACCATCGCCAGCGAAAACACGATGTCCCGCACGCCGTCGACACCCACCCGTAGCACCGCCTCCGGAATCGTGTCCACCTGGGTGCAGCCCGCGAGCGCGACGGAGTTCGCAAGCTGGAGCACACGCGCCGCCATCGAAGCATCGAGCGCCATCGTCTCGCCGATCTCCTCGGCGGTCACGAAATCCTTGGCGAGCATCCCGACCAGTCGCGCGACGACCGTCGGCGGGGCCGGAAAATCGAGCTTCTCGAGCTGCTGCAAAACGTCGCTGTGGGCGCTCATGGCTTCACTCCGCGCGGCGCCTCCGCCCGCACTCGCGCCTTGGCCACCCGTCCGGGGCGGTCGACGGCAGCGCGCGTTTCGAGGAGGAAGGCATCGCTCCCGCTACATCGCCCGTTTGACGAAAAGAATGAGCCGAAAATCGCGGTCCGGCGCGGCCCGCGGCTAGGCCCCCGGATGGTGGAGCTGCTCGCGAGAGCAGCTTTCACCCAAGCGTCGACGCACTGCCGTTGCTCGCCGCTCTCGCGAGCGGTGCCACAGGCTACCCCTCCGCGCCCAGGCGCTCCAGCCACCGTTCCTCCTTCCGAAAACACCAAAGGCGCCGCAGCGCGCGGCGCTTCGTCTCTGCCGACAGCCTTTCCGCTGCCGCCTACTTCGCCTTCGCGGCGCGCAGCGTCTTTCCCTTCGCAGCCTTCCCGATCGCCGCCTTCACGGGCGTCGCCTTCACCGCTGTCACCGCGAGCCGGGCACGTCGCGCCTGAAGCAGCTCGCGCCGCAGCCAGTCGAGCGCGGAGTTGATCGAGCGCGCGCGCACCGCCGTCGCCGTACCGGGATAATCGAGACGCCGGCACCACACGCCGTCCGGCGCGTGCAAGCCCACGAATGTCGAGCCCGCCGCCTTGCCGTCGCAGCACGCGCCCGGGCCGGCGCAGCACGCGATGCTCAGGCCGTAGTCGGCCACCAGTTTCTCCGACACGCCCGACGCCATTGCCACCGCCGCCTCCGCGCTGATCGCGCCGTGCTGGCTGAGGAGCGCCTCGGGGATGTCGAGCAGGATGACCTTGCCGGCGTTGCGGTACACGACCACGCCGCCCTGGAAAAACTTCGACGCGCCCGGCAGGTCGGTGAACACGCTGGCGAGCTGTCCGCCGCTGCCCGACTCCGCCACGGCGAGCGTCTTCTCCTCCTGCCGGAGCAGGTCCGCCACGGCCTCGGCGAGCGAATCGTTGCCGACGGCGAAAACGTCGTCGCCGAGCAACGCCAGCGCCTCGTCGGCAAGCTGCCGCGCCTCGGCCTCGGTCGCGGCACCGTCGCCCCAGCCGAACCGCACATCGACCGCCCACGCATGTGCACAGTACGCGATCTCCACACCGGGGTGCTTCGCGAGCAACGGCTGCAGGCGCGTCTCAAGCGCCGACTCGCCCACGCCCGCCGTGCGCAGTTGCACGAACGACTCCGTGCGCCCGAGCAGTTTGCGCCGGGCAAGGCGCGGCAACACTTCGTTGCGCCACATCGGCTCCAGCTCGTTCGGCGGTCCGGGCAGCATGATGAGCACCTTGCCGTCCTGCTCCACGAGCAACCCCGGCGCGGTGCCGAATGGATTGGCGATCACCTCGGCGCCCTCGGGCCGCCAAGCCTGCTTCAGATTGTTCGCCGTCATCTTCCGGCCGAGCGTCGCGAACCGCGCCGCGATCGTCTTCTCGACGGCCTTGTCGAAAACCAGCTTCTGCCCGAGCGCCTCGGCGAGCGCCTCGCGCGTCACGTCGTCGCTCGTCGGCCCGAGACCGCCGGTCGTGATCACCACGCTCGCGCGCGCCCAACTGCGGGCGAAGGCCGTCGCGATCGCGTGCGCGTCGTCCGGCACCACGACGGCGGCGGCCAACTCGACGCCACGCCGGGCAAGTTGATCGCCGATGAACGCCAAGTGGGCGTTGGGCGTCCGGCCGAGGAGGAGCTCGTTGCCGAGAGTGAGGAGTTCGAAACGTTTGGGCGCCGTGCGCGCCGCGGGGGCGGTTTTCTTGGCCATAGTGTGGCGGTGCCGCGACCGTAGGGCTTTCCCCCAAAAACGCCAGCTTCGCGCCGCGCTCCGACTCGCAACGCGCCGTCGACACCACTGCGCCGCGCTCTATGCCTGTGGCGCTGCCCGCGAGAGCAGCGTTTCCGCCCGCCGCCTTTCATCCTCTCCCCTCACGCCTCTCGCCTCCGTCCCATGTCCACCCCCGATCTCAAGGCCAAGGTCCGCGCCCTCCCCGACCGCCCCGGCGTCTACCTGATGAAGGACCGGCTCGGGCAGATCATCTACGTGGGCAAAGCCAAGAGCCTCAAAAAACGCGTCTCCTCCTACTTCGTCCGCTCCCGCGCCGCCACCGCCCAGCCCAAGATCCGCGCGCTCATCGACCTCATCCACGATTTCGACATCATCGAGGTGCGCTCCGAGCCCGAGGCGCTGTTGCTCGAGGGCAAGCTCATCAAGGAGTGGAAACCCAAGTACAACACCGACTTCGTCGACGACAAACGTTTCCTCCTCGTCCGCATCGACCTCGCCTCCGAGCTCCCGCGCTTCGGCCTCACGCGCCTCCGGAAAGCCGACACCGCGCGCTACTTCGGGCCGTTCCCGCACAGCGCCCTGCTCCGCAAGACGCTCGCCCAGATGCGCAAGCAGTTCGGCGTCCTCCTCGGCGACGCCCGCCCGCAGCCCGCGGCCGACGGCCGTTGGCAACTCTACGACGACGTGCGCGCCGAGCTCTATGGCCACGTCAACCTCGTCACGCCGCAGGAGTACCGCGCCCGCGTCGAGCAGGCCGTCACCTTCCTCGACGGCAAATCACGCGAGTGGCTCGAAACGCTGCGCGCCGAGATGCAAACCGCCGCCGCCGCGCAGGAGTTCGAGAAGGCCGCCGAGCTGCGCGACGCCGTCTTCGCCCTCGAGGAGACGCTCCGCAAGGCCCGCCGCTTCGAGCGCGCGCCCGATGTTTTCCAGACCGACGCCGTCGCCCTCGAATCGCTCCGCGAGGTGCTTCACCTCCGCGCGCTCCCCGCGCGCATGGAGTGCTTCGACATCTCGCACATCAGCGGCACCTTCGTCGTCGCCTCGATGGTGCACTTTCGCGACGGCCGGCCCGACAAGAACGAATACCGCCGCTTCCGCATCCGCACCTTCATCGGCAACGACGACTTCCGCGCGATGGAGGAAGTTGTCGGCCGCCGCTATCAACGCCTCGCCGCCGAGGGCAAACCGCTGCCCGAGCTCATCGTGATCGACGGCGGCCGCGGCCAGATCGGCGCCGCGCTGAAGGCGTTCCTCGCGCTCGACCTCACGCCGCCCGCGCTCATCGGCCTGGCGAAGAAACACGAGACCGTGATCTTCGCCGACGAACGCGAGCCGCTGAACCTCCCGCTCAACCACCCCGGCCTGAACCTCCTCCAACGCCTGCGCGACGAGGCGCACCGTTTCGCCAATACGTATAACGCCGACCTCCGCTCGCAAAAGATCCGCGAGTCCGTGCTCGACGAGTTCGCCGGCATGGGCCCGAAGCGCCGCGCCGCGTTGCTCGAGCATTTCGGCTCCATCGATCGGATTCGCGCCGCCACGCCCGAGCAGCTCGCCGAAGTCGACGGCCTCGGCCCTCGTCTCGCCGCCGAACTCCACGCCTTCCTCCACCCGCCCGAGCCGCCCGCCGCCGGTTGACCCGATCATCAGATCGTACCTCCTCGCGTGATCGCCTCACGCCTGCGGGTGGACGCGCTTGCCCCAAGCGCGTCAAGGACCCGTTCCGCGGCGGCGGCACGATCACCCGCGGGCAAACGCCGTCCGCCATCGCGCACCCGCGCGACCGCGTTGAGGCAACGCGGTCCACCGCAGGCACCTCATCGCACGACCATCGAATGGCCGCTGCGACGGCGCCGTTTCGCCGGCCCGCCGACTCATCCCTGCTGCTCTACCCCGCCCACCACCGGCAACTCCCTCCGACCGCCTCCCATCCGCTCTATCTCACGCCTCTCTGCTCCGCGTCCATTTGGACTATGTCAACTATTGGTTGACGGGCTCGAAAACGCTCTGCCTCCGCACACGGCCGCTCTCTCAACGCGGTCACGGAGCTTTTCACATCCGTTATCCCGCGTTCGCTGCTTTTCGCATTCTCCCCTCCGGCCACTTTCGCCAGCCTCTCCGCCCTCGCACATCATGTCCGACCTCCTCGTCCACGGCGGCACGCCGCTCTCCGGCACCATCCGGCCCTCGGGCAACAAGAACGCCGCCCTCCCCATCTTCTGCGCCACGCTCCTCACCGACGAGCCCGTGCGCCTCACCAACGTCCCCGCGATCACCGACCTCGAGAAGATGGTCGCCTTCTGCACCAGGCACGGCTCGCGCATCGAGTGGGACCGCACCGCCGGCACCATGGCGCTCGACCACTCGCGCTTCTGCCCCGCCCTCGCCAACGGCGAACTCCCGCAGGACATGCGCTCCACCGTCCTGCTCTACCCCGCGCTGCTTCACCGCCTCAAACGCATCGTCGTCGAGTCCAACACCAAGGGCTGCTCCCTCGGCATCCGCGAACTGGATCCGCACTTCGACGTCCTCCGCGCTTTCGGCGCCCGCCTCGCCCTCGGCGACGAGGCCGTGTTCTCCCTCGAAAACCGTTTCCGCGGCGCGCGCCACTGGGCCGACTACATGTCCGTCACCGCCACGGAAAACTTCGCCATGGCCGCCGCCCTCGCCGAGGGTTCATCGACCCTCGTCAACGCCGCCAGCGAGCCCCACGTGCAGGATGTCTGCGCCGCGCTCGTCGCCATGGGCGCGCGCATCCGCGGACTGGGCACCAGCCGCCTCGAGATCGACGGCGTCGAACGCCTCCACGGCGCCGAGATCGCCATCAGTACCGACTACCACGAGGTCGTCACCTTCCTCGCCCTCGGCGCCATCACCGGCGGCGAAGTGCGCGTGACCGACACCCAGCCCGAGCACCTCGACCTCATCGTCCGCTCCTTCGCCAAGATCGGCGTCGCCATCCGCTTCGAGGGCAACACCGCGATCGTCCCCGCCGGCCAACGCCTCCGCATCGAGGAGCCGCACACCACCAACCTCCTCGCCAAGATCGAGGCCGCGCCCTGGCCGTACTTCCCCGTCGACCTCCTGCCCGTCCTCATCGCGCTCGCCGTGCGCGCCGAGGGCGCGATGCAGTTCTGGAACAAAATCTACGAAGGCGGCTTCACCTGGCTGCCCGAGCTCGCGAAGTTCGGCGCGCACGTCGTCGTGAGCGACCCGCACCGCGTGATCGTCTTCGGCAACCGCCCGCTGCGCCCCGCCGTGGTCGAAGCGCCGTACATCATCCGCGCCGCCGTCGCCCTCTACGCCGTCGCCGCCTCGATCCCCGGCCAGAGCGTCGTGAAGAACGCCGACGCCATCCGCCGCGCGCATCCAAGATTCGTCGAAAACCTCCGCGCCCTCGGCGCCGCGGTGGAGTGGCGGTAGCACCGGCACTGCCAAATCATGAGAACACAACTTGTCTCGATCTCGCTCTCACTCGTTGCGTTCCTCACAGGCTGCACGTCAGCGCCTATCGCAAACGACTATTGGTCGCTGCCATCGAAGCATCCACAGCATCTTCGCCTTAATCCCGACCAGACTTACACCTTCAGCACCGAAGGCTCCGACAAGCCTCAAGAGCAAGGGAAGTGGATCAGAGCCGATGAGAACCTCATACTCATCATCCCCAGCGATCGCGCACAGAGACAATGGTTTGCTCAGATCCAAACATCAGCCCACGGCGCAGGCTGGCTGAAGGATCGATCAAGCGATCTCCGCGGATTGCTCGCGGGACCAGAGGGCGAATCCGTCGCGTTGGGACAGGTTCGGTGTCGGCTCGCTCGGGTTTTTGAAGAGCCTGTCCGCGACGAGCAGGGAAATCCCACGCATATCATGGTTCGCGGCGCAGCCTTCACCCTTCGCGAACCGAGGTGGATCGAAGGCAAAGAACTCATCGTTTTTCAGATCGTAGATCCGCTCCTTTTCGAGCGACTCCAGATGTCTTCTGACAATGCCGAATTTCTCTGTGACCTGAGTCAGAACGAAATCGTCCTTGAGCGCGGCGAAGTACTCCGCGTTCGAGATCCCGAACATTTCCGCTGCCAAGAAATCACACCCCCGAAACCCATGCCTCCGCCCTCGATCCCGAACACCGTCGACTACGTCGAGACGCCCTCGCGCGATCTTCCGCAGACCAAGGCCTTCTTCACCGCACTCCTCGGCTGGCGGTTCACCGACTACGGCCCCGAATACTGCTCGTTCGAGGACGGCCGGCTCAACGGCGGCTTCTACCGCTCCGACAAAGTCTCCAGCACCGCCGCCGGCTCCTCGCTCATCGTGATCTACACCGAGCGCCTCGAAGAGCTCCGCGACCGCGCGAAGCAGCTCGGCGCCACGATCACCCGCGACATCTTCAGCTTCCCCGGCGGCCGCCGTTTCCAGTTCACCGAGCCCGGCGGCAGCGAGTTTGCGATCTGGTCCGACAAGTGACCACGCCTCCGAGGTAGGGCGAACCCTCCGGGTGAGCCGCGCCGGCAGGATGGCCCCCGCCAGAGCTCAACTGAGCTCCGGCTCCTCGGGGACGGTTCGCCCTACCCCAAGCCGCCCCCGCCCGCGCCTGACGGCACTCCACCTTCCCGGTTGACGCCTACGTACGCCCGCACAGCCTTACGTACGTGAAGACGAAGCTCACGCTCTACCTCCCGGTGCAGGTAATTGAGAAGGCCAAGACCTACGCCCGTCGGCGCAAGGTGACCGTCTCCGCCCTCGTCGAGAAACACCTCGCGCACCTCTCCGGCAACGCCGAGCAGCCCGGTTTTTCCGCCCGCTGGACCGGGCGTTTTCCCGCTCCCGACTCCGCGACCGACGACCCTCGCCTCGCACATCTGCTCGAGAAACACGTGAAGTGACATGCGCGCGTTGATCGACACCAACATCTTCCTCGACGTGGCGCTCGCCCGACCTGGCGCCGCCCGCAGCGGCGAACTGCTCGACCGTCTCGAAGACATCCCCGGCTCCGCGCTCATCGCCTGGCACACGTTGTCGAACCTCTATTACGTCCTCGCCAAGGCCAGCTCGCCCGCCGCCGCCCGCAGCTTCCTGTCCGACATCCTTGCCTGGGCCGACGTCGCCCCCGTCGGGCAACCCGAAGCCAAGCTCGCGCTGAAACTGCCGCAGAAGGATTTCGAGGATTGCCTCCAGATCGTCTCCGCCGAAGCCGCCGGCGCGACCTGCATCATCACCCGCAACAAGCCCGATTTCCGCGGCTCCCCCATTCCCGCCCTCACGCCCGAGGAGTGGCTGAAACAAAACACCTAACCGCCGTAGCCCCATGTCCGACAAAGGCGTCAACTTCCTCAACTCCGCGCTCACCGCGCCAGCCACCGCGGCCGAGGCCGCGCTGCGCCCGGCCAATTTCGCGGACTTCGTTGGCCAGCCCAAGACGATCGAGCGCCTCAAGGTCATGGTCGGCGCCGCCCGCCGCCGCGGCGACCCGCTCAACCACATCCTGCTCAGCGGCCCGCCCGGACTGGGCAAGACCACGCTGTCGTTGATCCTTGGAGCCGAGATGGGCAAGACCGTGCGCATCACCTCCGGCCCCGTCGTCGAGAAGGCGGGCGACCTCGCCGGCCTGCTCACCAGCCTCGAGGAGGGCGACCTGCTCTTCATCGACGAGATCCATCGTATCCCGAAAACGGTGGAGGAGTACCTCTACAGCGCGATGGAGGACTTCCGCCTCGACATCATGATCGACCAGGGGCCCAACGCCCGCAGCGTCCGCCTCTCGCTCCCGCGGTTCACGCTCATCGGCGCCACCACGCGCGCCGGCCTGCTCACCGCCCCGCTGCGCAGCCGTTTCACGCTCAACACCCGTCTCGATTTCTACAACCGCGACGACCTGCTCACGATCGTCCGCCGCACCTGCAAACTCCTCGATGTGCCGATCGACGACGCCGGCGCGAAGGAGATCGCCGCTCGCTCCCGCGGCACGCCGCGCATCGTGAACAACCTCGTCAACTTCGTGCGCGACTACGCTCAGGAGAAGGCGAAGGGGAAGATCACCCAACCGGTCGCCTCCGCCGCGCTCGAGCTGCTCGAGATCGACGTACGCGGGCTCGACGAGATGGACAAGCGTATCCTGCGTCTCATGGCAGAGTCGTACCGCGGCGGCCCCGTCGGCCTCGGCACGGTCGCCGTCGCCGTGGGTGAGGAGGCGGAGACCCTCGAGGAGGTGCACGAGCCGTACCTCATCCAGGAAGGCTACCTCCAGCGCACCGCCCAAGGCCGCGTGCTCACCATGAAGGGCTGGGAAGCGATCGGCCTGCAGGCCATCGCCACCGCGCCCGGCGCGCAGGGCAGCCTGCCGCTGTAGGCCAGGTCGCCGACCTGGCGGATCGTTGACGGGGCCGCTCCAATGGGTCGTATAGGTCACATAAGGTTCTATACGACCGACACTCGGCAGCGCCGCCTGCGCTATCCGCAGTCTGCGGTGCGCGGCGCTTCGACGGACAGAAACGTTTCCGCGTGGCAGCGCACCGCGATGTCACCAATCTCGCCTCATGGCCGACACGCCCCACTCCGCCGCCTATTTCGGCGACTACCGCGATTTCTGGTGGAACCGCGATTTCCTCGAGCTGATGAGTCGTCGTTGGCAGCTCGACACCGTCGGGCGCACGCTCGATGTCGGCTGCGGGCAAGGCCATTGGAGCGGCTGCCTCGCGCCATTTCTCCCTGCCGGAAGCGAACTGGTCGGCCTTGATCGCGAACCGCGGTGGATCGCCGAAGCCGAAAAGCGCCACGAGCACGCCCATCTTCGCCGGCGGTTTCTCGTCGGCACTGCGGAAGGGCTTCCGTTTCCCGACAACTCGTTCGACTTCGTCACTTGCCAGACGGTGCTCATCCACGTGCGCGAGCCGCGCGCCGTCCTGGCCGAGATGCTGCGGGTGTTGAAGCCCGGCGGTCTCCTCGCCGTGGCCGAGCCGAACAACCTTTCGGTAAACCTGATTCCGGCAGACCTCGACGCACCCGCTGCGGCAATCGTCGCGATCATCGAGTTCCAGATGCGCTGCGAGCGTGGCAAGATGAAGCTCGGCGAAGGTTTCAATTCCGTCGGCCCGTTCCTCCCCGGTTGGCTGGCCGAGCGCGGCTGCGAGCAGATCGACAGCTACCAGTCCGACAAGACAAGCATGCTCGTGCCGCCCTACTCGTCGCCGGAGGCGCAAGCTCTACTCCGGCAAGCCGCCGACTTCGACCGGCAACAATTCTGGATCTGGAATCGCGAGGATACGCTCCGCTACTTCCTAGCCGACGGCGGTGCCGCGGATGCCTTCGAGCCGTTGTGGCAGCAGGCGCTTACCCGCGAGCACACGCTCCTCGCCGGATTTCAGAAGAACCGTCTGAGTTCCACCACCGCGCCGACGCTCCTGCTCGTCTCCGCACGGAAACGCGCTTGAAGCCAATCAGGGCGTGGTTCGAGGCAGGATTCGCCCCCCCTTGCGTCGTTCACTCGCCGGGCAATGGCGGCTGGCTGGTCGCGTTGCGCAGCGCGCTGTGGCGCCGGCCGTAGAAAATGTAGATCGCGAAGCCGAGCAGCAGCCACACAAGCAGCCGCCACCAGTTCTCCTTCGGCAACGAGAACATCAGCAGCGCCGAGGTGCCCATGCCGAGCAGCGGCAGCACCGGCGACAGCGGCACGCGAAACGGCCGGTGCGCGTGCGGGTGCGTGCGCCGCAGGACCAGCACCGCCGTGCACACGACGAAGAACGCGAGCAACGTGCCGATGTTCACCAACTCGGCGAGGATGCGCAGCGGCAGGAAACCGGCGAACGCCGCCACGCACACGCCCATCAGCATCTGCGAGATCCACGGCGTGCGGAACCGCGGATGCACCGCGCCGAAGATCCGTTCCGGCACGAAGCCGTCGCGCGCCATCGCCAGCATCACGCGCGGCTGGCTCAACATGAGCACGAGCAGCACCGAGGTGATGCCCACCGCCGCGCCAATCGAGATGACGAAGTGTGCCCACGGAAGCCCGACACGGCGAAACGCATCGGCCACCGGCGCCTCAATGTTGATCTCGTTGTACGGCACCATGCCCGTGAGCACCGCGGCGACCGCGAGGTAGAGCACCGTGCAGACGACGAGCGACGCGATGATGCCGATCGGGATGTCGCGCTTGGGATTCTTCGCCTCCTCGGCGTGTGTCGAGACGGAGTCGAAGCCGATATACGCGAAGAAGATGATCGCCGAGCCCGCGAGCATGCCGAGCGGTTCGCCGCCGGCGCCGGTTTGCCCGAGGATAGTTTTGCCGAACAGACTCAGGCCCGTGTAACCAAACGGCGCGAACGGCCGCCAGTTCGCCGGATCCACGTAGAACGCGCCGAGCGCGATCACGAAAAGCACCACCGCGAGCTTGATGATGACCATCACGGTGTTGAACCGCGCGCTCTCCTTGATGCCGCGGATCAGCACCCACGTGAGCACCGCCACGATGAGCACCGCCGGCAGATCGATCACGCCGCCGGTCGCCACGAAATGCCCGGTCCCTGGGTCGTAGTCGAACGGCGTCGTCGAGATCGCCCGCGGCAGCCGCGGCAGAAACGTGCCGAGAAACTCCTGGAAATACTGCGACCAGCCGTGCGCCACGGCCGACGAGGCGATCGTGTATTCGAGGATCAGATCCCAGCCGATGATCCAAGCCGCCAGTTCGCCGAGCGTCGCGTACGCGTACGTGTACGCCGAGCCCGCCACCGGCACCATCGAGGCGAACTCCGCATAGCAGAGCGCCGCGAACACGCACGCCAGCCCCGCGACGACGAACGACAGCATGATCGCCGGCCCCGCCTTGTCGTGCGCCGCCTGCCCGGTGACGACGAAGATGCCTGCGCCGATGATGCAGCCGATGCCGAGGCTGGTGAGCTGGATCGGGCCGAGCGCGCGCCGCAGGCGGTTCTCGCCCGCGGCTTCACGATGCAGTTGTTCGATGCTCTTGCGGGCAAAGATGTGTTTCATGCGAGTAGGGCGACTCGGGGGATGGAGGGCGCGAACCTCATAGGAACGAGCCCGGGATTAGTCCAGCGCGCCGAGCCGCGGACTCGTTTCAGCACGCGAGGTGCCAGCGAGGACTCCGCGGTGGAGCTGCTCACGAAGGTCGCCCACAGCGCGACGCGTACGCGCCCGGATCGAGCCGCGAAACGCTCACGCGTTCCGCCACCACGCCCGTCGTGGAGCTGTTCGCGAAAGCAGCTATCCGCTGCGCACCGTCGCCGTTCCCACGAACGGCGCCACAGGATCGCGCCGTAGGCCGTGCACCGCGCTCGCGACTCACAACCCCCGCGAGTCAGCCAGCGCCCGACCACCGCCGCTTACCGTTTCCGGCCGGCGTAGATCATGCCGATGCCGGCGAGCATGCTCACGCCGCCGGCGATCATGTACCACGAGTGCTCCGGCACGCGCGTCTCGCCGTCGAAGCTGCGGGCCAGCCCAGCGAGCGTGCTCTGCGTCTTTCCCTTCAACGACTCACGCTTCGTCCAGCCGTCGTGAAACAGCCAGATGCCAAGACACACCAGAGCGAGACCGATCAACGTTTTCATGCGAGTAGGACGCGCCAGCGTGCAGGTCCCGGGCCCACTGACCAGCCCGGAGACACGGCACCGCGCCGAAGCCTGCCTGTCGCAGCCCCTTGATGCGAAATTAACGCCCCGCGCCCCGCCCTTAATTAGGGCACCGCGCACCGGTCCGGTACAGTGCGGCAACATGACCGCCGCCGACTGGACCTACCTGTTCGCCTTCCTCGTCGCGCTCGTCGCCGCCGCCGTGCCGCTGGGCCGCTGGCTGGCCGACGTGCTCGAGGGCCGTCCGCCCGTCTTCCTGCGCTGGCTCGCGCCGCTCGAGCGCGGGATCTACCGGCTCTCCGGCGTCGCGCCCATCACGGAGATGAGCTGGCGCGCGTACGCGGTGGCGCTGCTCGTTTTCCATTTCTTCGGTTTCGTCGCGCTCGTCGCGATGCAACTTCTGCAAGGCCACCTGCCGCTCAATCCCGCCGGCTTCGGCGCCGTGCCGCTGGGTGTGGCGGTGAACACCGCGGTCTCCTTCGTCACCAACACCAACTGGCAGGCCTACTCCGGTGAGGCGTCGCTGAGCTACCTCACGCAGATGGCCGGCCTGGGCGTGCAAAACTTCCTCAGCGCGGCGACCGGGCTCGCGGTGCTCGCGGCCGTCGCGCGCGGCTTCAGCCGCAAGTCCGCCGCCGGGCTGGGCAACTTCTGGGCCGATCTCGTCCGGAGCACGCTCTACGTGCTGCTGCCGCTCTCGTACGCCTTCGCCGTTGTGCTCGTTGCCGAGGGTGTGCCGCAGTCGTTCGCGCCGTACGCGCACGCGACGACTCTCACCGGCGCCGAACAGGTCGTGCCGCTCGGGCCGGCCGCCTCGCAGATCGCGATCAAGCAGCTCGGCACCAACGGCGGCGGTTTCTTCGGCGTGAACTCCGCGCACCCGCTCGAGAATCCGACTCCGGTTTCCAACTTCCTCGAAGCGCTTGCGATCCTGCTGCTGCCCGCCGCGTGCGTGCTCGCCTACGGCCGGCTTGTCGGCGCGCGCCGGCACGCGTGGGTTGTCTTCGGCGTGATGCTGGCCTTCTTCGTCGCCGCGCTGGGGTTGTCGCTCCGGGCGGAACTCACGCCGCATCTACAACTCGGAGCCACGGCCGCGATGGAGGGCAAGGAGGTGCGGTTTGGCCTCGTGCCGAGCGTGCTCTGGGCCAATGCCACCACCGTCGCCTCCAACGGCTCCGTCAACGCCATGCACTCCTCGCTCTCGCCGCTCGCGGGCGGCGTGGCGCTCTTCAACATGCTGCTCGGCGAAATCATCTTCGGCGGCATCGGCTCCGGCCTCTACGGCATGGTCGCGATGATCGTGCTGGCGGTGTTTCTCGCCGGCCTGATGGTCGGCCGCACGCCCGAGTACCTCGGCAAGAAGATAGAGGCGCGTGAAGTGAAGATGGCGGCGATCGCGGTGCTCGTGCCGTGCGCGGCGGTGCTCTTCGGTTGCGCGGCGTCGTTCCTCACCGCCGGCGGTCGCGCCGCCGTGGGCAACTCCGGCCCGCACGCGCTCTCCGAGGTGCTCTATGCCTGGGCGTCGCTGTGCAACAACAACGGCTCCGCCTTCGGTAGCCTCACCGCCACCGGCGACCTCTACACGTGGGGCGGCGCGCTCGCGATGCTGCTCGGCCGCTTCGCCGTGATTCTGCCGCTGCTCGCGCTCGCCGGCAGCCTCGCCGAGAAGAAAACCGTGCCGCCCTCCAGCGGCACCTTCCCGACCGATGGCCCGCTCTTCGCCGTGCTGCTCGGCGGCACGATCCTCCTCGTCGCCGCGCTCACCCACTTCCCCTCGCTCGCGCTGGGCCCGGTGCTCGAACACCTGCTGCTCGGCGCCGGCCGCACCTTCTGAACTCGGGGACACCCGCCCATGAAACCTGCCGCCGTTTCCTCCTGGAATTCCGCCCTCCTGCGCCGCGCCGCGCTCGACGCTGTGCGCAAGCTCGACCCGCGCGCGCTCTGGCGGAACCCCGTCATCTTCGTCACCGCGCTGGGCGCGCTCGCCGTCACCATTGTTGCGACACGCGACACGTTCGCGGGCCGGCTCTCCGGCTTCACCGTCCAGATCACGCTCTGGCTCTGGTTCACGGTGCTCTTCGCCAACTTCGCCGAAGCCATCGCCGAGGGCCGCGGCAAGGCGCAGGCGGATTTCCTGCGGCGCTCGCGCTCGCACACCCAGGCCCGCCGCCTGCGCGGCGCCGCCGAGGAACGCGTGGCCGCCACCGACCTGCGCAAGGGCGACCTCGTCGTGTGCGAGGCGGGCGACGCCATCCCCGCCGACGGCGAAGTCATCGAGGGCATTGCCAGCGTCGACGAGTCCGCGATCACCGGCGAATCCGCGCCCGTCATCCGCGAAAGCGGCGGTGACCGTTGTGCCGTGACCGGCGGCACGCGCGTGCTCAGCGACCGGATCGTGGTGCGCGTGAGCGTCGAACCCGGCGGCGGTTTCCTCGACCGCATGATCGGCATGGTCGAGGGCGCCGCGCGCCAGCGCACGCCCAACGAGATCGCGCTCGGGATCCTGCTCGCGAGCCTCACGCTCGTCTTCGCCGCCGTCGTGGTGACGTTGCCCGCGTTCGCCCAGTTTTCCGAAACGCTCGCGGGGCAACCCGGCGCGGTCGACACCTCGCTGCCGGTCCTCGTCTCGCTTTTCGTCTGCCTCATCCCGACGACCATCGGCGGCCTGCTCAGCGCGATCGGCATCAGCGGCATCGATCGGTTGATACGACGCAACGTCGTCGCCACCTCCGGCCGCGCCGTCGAAGCCGCCGGCGACATCGACGTGCTGCTCCTCGACAAGACCGGCACGATCACGCTCGGCAACCGCCAGGCGGCCGACTTTCTCCCCGCGCCGGGCGTCGCGATCGCGCACCTCGCCGAGGCCGCGCAACTCGCCTCGCTCGCCGACGAGACGCCCGAGGGCCGCAGCATCGCCGTGCTCGCGAAGGAGCGGTTCAACCTGCGCCAGCGCGAACTCGCCGCGCCGCACGCGCACTTTGTCCCGTTCACCGCGCAGACGCGCATGAGCGGTGTCGATCTCTCCGCGCACGATGGCCAGCGCGCGCGCCGTATCCGCAAGGGCGCCGCCGCCAGTGTGCGCGAGTGGGTGCAGACGCAGGGCGGCGCGTTTCCCGCGGCCGTGAGCGAGCTCGTCGAAACCGTTTCCCGCTCCGGCGGCACACCGCTCGTCGTCGCCGAGGAGCGCGAGGTGCTCGGCGTCGTCCACCTCAAGGATGTCGTGAAGGGCGGCATCAAGGAGCGTTTCGCCGAGCTGCGCCGCATGGGTATCCGCACCGTGATGATCACCGGCGACAACCCGCTCACCGCCGCCGCCATCGCCGCCGAGGCCGGCGTCGACGACTTCCTCGCGCAGGCCACGCCCGAGATGAAGCTCCAGCGCATCCGCGACGAGCAGGCCCAAGGCCGCCTCGTCGCCATGACCGGCGACGGCACCAACGACGCGCCCGCGCTCGCCCAGGCCGATGTCGGCGTGGCGATGAACACCGGCACCCAGGCCGCGCGCGAGGCCGGCAACATGGTCGACCTCGACAGCAATCCGACGAAGCTCATCGAGATCGTCGAGATCGGGAAACAGCTCCTGATGACGCGCGGCGCGCTCACGACCTTCTCGATCGCCAACGACATCGCGAAGTACTTCGCGATCATCCCCGCGCTCTTCGCCGCGCTCTACGCCACCGGCGTCGCCGCCGGCCCGCTCGCCCGGCTCAACCTCATGGGCCTGCATTCGCCGCAGAGCGCGATCCTCAGCGCCGTCGTCTTCAATGCGCTCATCATCGTCGCGCTTGTGCCGCTCGCGTTGCGCGGCGTGACCTACCGCGCACAGCCCGCCGCCGAGTTATTGCGCCGCAACCTCGTCATCTACGGCGCGGGCGGCCTCGTGGCGCCGTTCGTCGGCATCAAGCTGATCGATCTGCTCCTCGTCGCCGCCCGCCTCGTCTGAACCGCCATGAAGACCGCCATCGATCGGCTCCGCGTAAGTGCCCTGATCCTGGCTACAACACTCGGCCTGATCCTCGGGCTGATGCTGGGCCAATGCAGCGCCGGCGACCACGGCGGCTCGCGCATCGACTGGCCCGCCCACAAATCCGTCGAATCTCAGCCACCGAAGAAATGAAAACACTCCTCTCCGCCCTGCGCCTGCTGCTCGTGCTCACGCTCGTCACCGGCGTCGCCTACCCGCTCGCCGTCTGGGCGCTCACGCGCGTCGCCTTCACTCGCCAGGCCGAAGGCTCGCTCGCCGTGCGCGACGGGCGTGTCGTCGGTTCCGCCCTGCTCGCGCAGAACACCGCCGGCGACGCGCGCTATTTCCATCCACGCCCGTCCGCCGCGAACTACGCCACCGTGCCCTCCGGCGCGAGCAACCTGTCCTGGACCAGCGCCGCGCTCGCGAAAGCCATCGCCGACCGCCGCGCCGCGTTTCCCGCCGAAGCGGCCGTGCCCGCCGAGTTGCTCACCGCCAGCGGTAGCGGACTCGACCCTGATCTCTCGCCCGCCGCCGTCCGCCTGCAAACCGACCGCGTCGCCGCCGCCCGGCGACTCGATGCCGCCCAGCGTGCCGCGCTCGACGAACTGGTTGCCCGCCTCACCGTCGGCGGGCAGCTTACCCCGGCGCGCGTCAACGTCCTCGCGCTCAACCTCGCGATCGATTCCCGTTTTCCCGGCCAGTGAACTCCGCCACCGACCGTCCCGATCCCGATGCGCTCGCCGCCGCCCTCCGCCGCGAGGAGGCGAAGGCCCGGCGCGGCCGCCTGAAGATCTTCCTCGGGATGTGTCCCGGCGTGGGCAAGACCTACGCGATGCTGCGCGCTGCCCAACGTGCGCGCGCCGAGAAGGTGGATCTCGTCGTCGGTATCGTCGAGACGCACGGCCGCGCCGAGACCGACGCGATGGCCGCCGGTCTCGAGGTGCTCCCGCGCCGCCGCCTCGAGCACCGTGGCGCCACGCTCGCCGAGATGGACATCGACACGCTGCTCACACGCCGGCCGCAGCTCGCTCTCGTCGACGAGCTCGCGCACACCAACGCCCCCGGCTCGCGCCACGCGAAGCGCTGGCAGGATGTCGTCGAGCTCCTCGACGCCGGCATCGATGTCCTTGCGACATTGAACATCCAGCACGTCGAATCGCGTGCCGACGCCGTGCGCGAGATCACCGGCGTGACCATCCGCGAGACCGTGCCCGACTCCGTGCTCGATCTGGCGGACGAGGTCGAACTGCTCGACCTCACGCCCGGCGCACTCCGCGAACGGCTGCGCGAGGGCAAGGTGTACCTCGGCGACCGCGCCGCCACGGCCGCGGAGAACTTTTTCCAGGAATCGAATCTCAACGCGCTCCGCGAACTCGCACTGCGTTTCACCGCCGAGCGCGTCGATCACGAACTGCGCGCGCTGCGCTCGACCGTGGTGAAGACAACCGTGTGGCGCAGCGGCGAGCGGCTGCTCGTCGCCGTTGGCCCGAGCCCGTTCTCCACACAGCTCGTCCGCTGGACGCGGCGCCTCGCCGCCGCGCAGGGCGCCTCGTGGGTCGCCGCCTACGTCGAGGGTTCGCGGGCGCTCACGCCCGAGGCGCAACGCCTGCTCGACGCCAACCTCGCCCTCGCCCGCGAACTCGGCGCCGAGGTCGTGGTGACGCACGACGACGACGTGGCCGCCGCGCTCGTGCGCTTGGCGCTACGGCATGACGCGACGCAGATCGTGGTCGGCAAACCGCGCGAGTCGCGCTGGCTCACATGGCTGCGCGGCGGCTCGCTTGTCGAACGCCTGCTGAGGCAGGGCGGCAACATCGACATCTACGTGGTGCCCGCCGAACCCGGGGCGGTGTCGCCGCGGCGGCGACTCGACTCCGAGCCAGCGTGGCGGAGTCGGCCACGCGAATACATCGTAGCTGCCGGCACCGTCGGCGCGCTCACGCTGCTCGGCCGGCTCCTGCCCGCCGACACCTATCTCGCCGTGGGGCTCGTCTTCCTGCTCGCGGTCGTGGCGCTGAGCCTGCGGATCGGCCGCGGGCCGGTGCTCGCCGCCGGCATCCTGAGCGCGTTGGTCTGGAACTACCTTTTCATCCCGCCGCATTTCACCTTCCGCATCTCGCGGGTGGAGGACGCCACGCTGTTCGGCGCCTATTTCGCGATCGCCGTGATCGTGGGCCAACTCACCGCACGCATCCGCGCACAGGGGCACAACGAGCGGCTGCGCGAGGAACGCGCCACCGCCCTGTTCCACCTCACCCGCGCGCTCGCCGAAGCGCGCGACCTCGATGCGGCTGCCTTCACGGCGTTGCGGCAGATTGATGGATTCTTCGGTGTGCAGAGTGCGCTGCTGCTGCCGGGGGACCGCCCGCAGGAACTCGTGCCGCATTTCGCCGGCTCGTTCGCGGTCGACGACAAGGAGCTCGGCGTGGCGGCGTGGGTCTTCGCGCACGGGCGCGCGGCTGGCCGTTTCACGGATACGCTACCCGCAAGTCGCGGTTACCATCTGCCGCTCGTGCGCGAGGCTCGTGCGCTCGGCGTGCTCGCCGTGTTCGCCGGCGACAAGGCGCTCACGCTCGCGCAGCGCGATCTGCTCGACGCATTCGGCCGCCAGCTCGCGCTGATGGTCGAGCGCGAGCAACTGCAGGCGGCGAGCGAACGCGAGAAGTTGCTCGCCGAATCCGCGCGGCTCCACCGCGCGCTCCTCGACAGCGTGTCGCACGAACTGCGCACGCCGCTCGCGGTGATCACCGGAGCCCTGGAAAATCTCGGCGAGGCCGAGGCCGCCACGCGCGCCGCCCTGCTGCAGGAGGGCCGCACCGCCACCCGGCGGCTCAACCGCCTCGTCGGCAACCTGCTCGACTCGACGCGGCTTGAGAGCGGCGCGCTCAAGCCACGCTTCGATTGGTGCGACGCCAACGACATCGTCAACGCCGCCCTCGACGCCATGCGCGACGCGCTCGCGGGCCATCCGTGCACGGTCGAGATGCCGGTTGATCTGCCGCCGTTCTACGCCGATTTCGCACTCACCGAGCAGGCGCTCGCGAACCTGCTGCTCAACGCCGCGGTGCACAC
>DATGXO010000077.1:0-23938 GCA_035298965.1 Opitutaceae bacterium
CCCGCCCCACCACTCGGAAGTGCTTTGTGGGGAGTGGGGTCGCCCGGCTCCGTCGAGAATCGGAAAGGCCCGGTCGCAGGACCGGTCCTTGATTTTAATGGCGGGAGCGGGTCCCGCTCGCCACGTGGCGGCTCAGAATAGCGCGCTGGCGGCGACGCCGACGGCGCTGATCGGGCCCTGGTCGCCCATGCTGTCGAGCGCGCGATCCGCTTTGCGCACGACGCCTTGCACGTCCTTGTAGAGCGTCTCGTCGGTGAGGAGTTTGCCGAGCGTGCCTTCGCCGGCGGCGATGCGGTCGGAAATGCTGCGGAAGTTCGCGACTGTGAGGCGGAGGTTTTCCGCGGTCTTCTCGTCGTAGAGCAGCGTGCCGATCGGGCCCTTGCCGGACTTCACCTGGTCGAGGATGCCGCGGGTGTCGTTCACGAAGAGGCGCGCATCGCCGGCGGCGGCGCGGATCTCGGTGATGGCGGCGACGAGTTCGTCGTGCGCCTTGGGATCATTGATCAATTTGCCGAGCGTGCCCTGGCCGGAGCGGATCTCGGCGGTGATGGCGTGGAGGTTGTCGATCGTCTGGGTGAGGTTCTCGCCGTTGTCGCTGACGAGTTTGTCGAGCTTCTGGAAGAGCCCGCCCTGGCCGCTGGCGCCGCCGGCCATGCCGCTGAAGCTGGAGAGCGCGCCCTTGATGTCGCCGGCGACGCCGCCGAGGTCGGCGAGGATGGTGTTGATGTCGCCCGTATCCTTGGTGCGGAGCTGGCCGCCCTTCTCGACGTAGCCGGCCTCCTTGGTGCCGAAGTCGAGCGAGACGTAGCCGCCGCCGAGCAGGCCGCTCATGGCGATGGTGGCGGTGGCGTCCTTGGTGATGCGGGTGCCTTCGTTGATCTTGAGCACGGCCTCGGCATGGCCGTCGGCGAGGCGGGTGGATTCGACGGAGCCGATCTTCACGCCGGCCTGGCGGACGTCGTCGCCGGCCTTGAGCTCCTTGAGCGTGCTGAAGCGCGCGACGACCGCGTAGCCGTCCTCGCGGGAGAACGAGCCGCCGTTGAGCGCCTCGTAGGTGATCCAGAGCAGGGCGCAGCCGAGGAGGAAGAAGAGGCCGACGCGGGCGGACATTTGGGCGTTGTTCATGAGGAAACCTCCAGTTGCTTGAACCGTGGGTTTTGCAGATCGATTTTCGGATTCAGGAAATCTTGCACGGCCGGCTCGCGCAGCTGGCGGAGCTCGGCGGGTGTGGTGACGGAGACAAGGCGGCCCTTCATCAGGATCGCGACGCGGTCGGAGATGGTGAGCGCGAGGTCGCGGTCGTGGGTGACGACGACGGTCGTGATCGAGAGGTGCTGGCGGAGGGTGGCGATGATCTCGGAGATTGTGGCGGACATCGTCGGATCGAGCTCGGAGGTGGGCTCGTCGAAGAGGATGAGCTGCGGCTCCATCACGAGGGCGCGGGCGATGGCGACGCGTTTCTTCATGCCCCCGGAGAGCTCGGAGGGGAACTTGTGCACGGCGGCCTCGAGCGAGAGGATCTTGAGCGCGCGCATGACGCGGTCGCGGATCTCGTTTTTCGGGCAGAGGCGGTGCTCGAGCGGGTAGAGCGCGAGGTTATCGTAGACGGTGAGCGAGTTGAAGAGCGCGCCGGCTTGGAACACGAGCGCCAACGCGAACCGATCGCGGGTCTCGGGATTGGCGGGATCGTGGCCGTCGACGCGGATCGTGCCGGAGGTGGGCAGGTCGAGCCCGGCGATCTGGCGGAGCAGCACGCTCTTGCCGGAGCCGCTCGGCCCCATGATCGAGAAGATCTCGCCCGGTTTGATGGACAGGTCGATGTCGACGAGCACGCGTTGCGGGCCGAAGGTCTTCGCGAGGCTCTTGATCTCGACTGCGACGGGTTGCCGGTCCGAACCGCGGGCGACGTGATGCGTGGTTGTTTTCATGCGGCGGCGGAGTGCGGTGTCAGGCGAGGACCTTGGTGATGAAGTAGTCGAGCACCAGGATCAGGATGAGCGAGAGCACGACCGAGCGGGTGACGGCGGCGCCGACTTCGCGCGGGCCGCCGCGGGTGCGCAGGCCGACGTTGCAGGCGGTGAGGACGACGACGAAGCCGAAGATCTCGGACTTCACGAGCCCGTGCAGGAGATCGGTGGGCGTGAGAAATTGTTTCAGGCTGCGGAAGTAGATCTCCGGCGAGACATCGATGAACTGCACGAAGTGGCAGATGACCGCTCCGCCCAGCCAGCCGATGATGATGCCGACGATCGTGATCAGTGGCATGAAGATCAGCACGGCGAGGAGGCGCGGGAGCACGAGGAAGCGCTCGGGTGGGATATTCATCGTCACCAGCGCGTCGACCTCCTGATAGACCTTCATCGAGGCGAGTTCGGCGGTCGTGGCGGAGCCGACGCGGCCGGCGAGCAGGATGGCGACCATCACGGGGCCGAGCTCGCGCGTCATCGATTCGCCCACGAGCGTGCCGATCATCGCCTGCATGTTCAGATTGACGACGGAGATGCCGGTCTGGAGCGCGAGCACGGCGCCGATGAAGAAGCAGAGAATCCCGACGATCGGGAGCGAGAGGTAGCTGCCGAGGTACGCCTGCTCGACGACGCGCTTGATGATGCGCGGCGCGGTGGGCAGCGAGGCGAAGGAGCGATAGGCGAGGATGAGCCCGCTGCCGATGCCATCGCAGGTTTCGGAGAAGATGCTTTTCATGGTTGGCCGGCGGCGGGCGCCGGGACGCGGGCGGAGGTTTTGGCGCGGCGCGCGAAGAGCGCGGGCAGGAGGGAAAAACGCGTGCGGCCATCGTCGCGCGCGAGGCGGCAGAGCGGGCCGAGGTCGAACTTCCACACCGCGGCGTCGCGGCGGTAGGTCACGAGATTGAACAGGAAGGACGTGCGCACTTTGTCGGGCGCGGCGCGGTCCAAGCGGTAGAGGGAGAACAACGGCGACCAGAGTTGCCGCACCTCGGGATCGTGTTGATAGAACACCTCGAACGGGCTGAGCGCCTGCAACTGCCGGCGACCGGCGCCGTTGTCCCAGTAGCTGAAAAGCGGCCACAGGTGCCGTTTGCGGGCGGGGGCGGCGGCGGGGCGGAAGCGATCGCGCTGCTCGAGATCCCAGTAGAGGAAATAGAGCACCTGCGTCTTGGTCTGCGCGAGCGTGGCGTCGGTCCACTTCTCCTCGCGCAGCAGCGGCCAGAGGAACCACTTCTTTTCGTCGCCGCTCGGCTTGACCGAGTGCGTGTAGAACGGCGCCCAGCGATTCACTACGCGGCCGTCGGCCCCGCGGCCCTGCAGCCAAAGCGGCCAGAGGTAACGCGTCTCGTCGTAGGCGGTCGGCGCGGTGCGGTGCAACGAGCCCCAGAAGAGCCACATGTCGTCGCGCAGCCCGGGCGCGCGGCGGTGCGAGAAAAGCGGGAACGACGCGCGGAGCGAATCGGTGCCGCCCTCGACGGCGCGGTCCTTCTCGAGCCAGAGCGGCCAGACGATGAAACGGGAGCGCGAGGTCGCGCCGCCGTCTTTCTCGCGATGCCCATAGAGCGGCCAGAACGCCCAGCCGGATTCGCCGCCGCCGTGGATCTCGCGGAAGATGGGCCACACGAGATCGGTCTCGACGCGTTCGCCCTTCTGCCAGCGGCTGTAGAGCGGGAAGAGCGTGAAATCGATGCGGTCGTTGCCGAACCGGCGCTTGATCGTGCCCTGCAACGGGAACAGCGCGCGGTAGCTCGTCGCCGGATCTCCGCTACGGCGCGAGAAGTAGAACGGCCAGAGGTCGAACGCCTGCCAAGCCGCGGGCGCTGCTGCCGAGTCGGCGGGGCGGCGGTCGTAGTTGATCAACGAGAAGAAACTCCAGCGTGTCGCGGCGCCGTGCCTTTCCCGCCGGAAGAACGGGAAGAAATAGTAGTCCTGCGTGCGGTCTTCCGCGGCGAACTCGCGGTGGAGGAACAGCGGCCGCAGCCCCGATTCGGTGCGCTCGGCGCGTTTCTCCTCGAAGAACAACGGCCCGAGCGCCTCGGTGCGCGTCGCGGTGCCCTCGGCCGATTCAGTGACGGTGCGGACAGGCCACAGGTTCTCGTCGGCCTGCATGGTGGCAGAGCCCGCGAGACACAGCAGTGCCATCAGCCAACGCGGCCTGGGCGGTTTCATCACAAGAAGTTGAGTTTGTACCGTGGCGATGGGTGCGGTTCCGGAGTCGGGCCGGAAGAGCGACGCCAAGCGGTTAGTCAGTGGGCTAACGATCCGGCGATGATAAGCAACCGCGATGTTGACCGGGCCCCGCCAGCGGCGACGAACCGGGGCCGAAGGGCCGTGAAGGCGGGGCGGACGGCGTGCGCTCGGGGCGCCGAAGCTTGCGCGGAACGGGCAGCGTGCGCTTGGCTCGGGCATGCGCATCACCGGTGGCAACGCCCGCGGCATCCCATTGCGCGTCCCGCGAGGCGACGCGACCCGACCGGCCATGGACCGGCTGCGGCAGTCGGTGTTCTCGAGCCTCGGTGCGCTCGCGGTCGACGCGCGTTTCGTCGATCTCTTCGCGGGCAGCGGCTCGTACGGACTCGAGGCGTGGAGCCGCGGCGCGAGTGGCGGCGTGTTTGTCGAGCAAGGCCGCGAAGCGCTCGAGTGCCTGCGCACGAATCTCGCCGCCGTCGCGAAGAGCCTGCAGGCCGACACGCGCGCGTGCCTCGTGAGCAAGGCCGACGCGCTCACCTGGGCGCCGCCGGACGGCGCGCGCGCGGGCCTCGTGTTTTGCGATCCGCCGTATGCATTGATCGGGCAGCACGCGGCGAAGATCTTCGCGCAATTCGACCGGCTGCTGCTGGCGGGGCGCGAGGGCCTGGCGGTGTTCGAGATGCCCGGTGACCTCGCGCTCGAGGAGCCTGGCTGGGAATGCGTGAAACGTCTCGGTGGCGGCGGCCCGAGCGCAGCCTCGGCGTGTTTCTACCGGCGCGTGGCGACACCGTGAGGTTGTGCCGCCGCGCCGCGAGAGCTGCCCTCGCGAGCAGCTCCACAAGGCCGGGTTGTGGCGCCGTTCGCGCGAACGGCGACGGGGGACTACTCGGCGATGCTCGCCGGAAGCTGCTCTTGCGGGCAGCTCCGTAGACGACCGGGCGACGCTACGCGTGGCCGCACATCCCGTGCGGCCGTAGCGTGAACTCCGCGGCGAGGTGGCCGGGGTGCCAGCTTCCGTGGCGCAGCTTCAGCCGGTGGACGGCGACGCGTTCGCCGTCGAGGTCCACAAGGTAGGCGCCGAGCGGACCGGTGAACGCGCCGGTGTTCACGACCGTGAGCTCCCCGCGCCGCCAGACCTTCGGGTAGTGGACGTGGCCGGTGACGACGACTTGCGCCCGTGGGAACCAGCGCGGGGCGACGGCCGCGACGCGGTCGGGCAGCGAGCGCCAGGCGTCGAGCATCGCGAGTGGCTGGCGCGGTGGCCAGAATTCGGTTACGAGCCGGCGCAGGCGATGGAAATGGCTCGTCGCCTCGGGATCGTGTTCGCGCGGTAGGCCGGTGCAGGCGAGCCGGTGCAACGCGAGCCGGCCGTCGAGCGTGGCATCGTCGAGTTCGGGGTGCGCGGCCAGCGCGCCGCGGATGCGAGCGTCGAGCACGCTGCGTTGGCGGCTCCACGGGACAGCGCTCTCGAAGAACGCATCGCCGTGCGTGGCGCAGAGCCGGCCATCGGCGGCGGCGCACCAGTGGTCGCCCGAGATGTCGGGGTCGTGGTTGCCGGTGAGGAACCGCACCGTGGGCACGCGCTCGCGGAAGAAGCGGCGGATCGCCTCGACCTCGGCCGCGGTCATGCCGGTCTGGTTGTCGCAGGTGTCGCCGTTGAGCCAGAGTTCGTCCACGCCGGCGAACAGCGGCTCGAGGTCCTCGAGCCGGCGGAGTCGGGTGGCGGCATCACGGAAATGCAGATCGGAGAGGATGCGCAGCATCGCGGCGGAGAAGAAATGCCACAAGCGGGCGGTCGCCAACTTGGTTGTGCGGTTACAGCCAGCCGAGACGCGCCTTCAGGATCGCGACCGCGGCGACGCAGGCTGTCTCCACGCGCAGGACGCGCGGGCCGAGGTGCACGAGCGCGAAACCGGCGGCGCGCAGTGCGGCGCGGTCGGCGGCATCCCAGCCGCGCTCCGGGCCGAGCGCGAGCACGGCGGCGGTTGGCGTGGGCGAGGGCAGGGCGATGTCGGCCAGGCCGGCGCCGGCTTCGTAGTTGTCCAGCGCGAGGCGGAGCGCGCTGGCAGGAATGGCGTCGAGTGTGGTGGCGAGTGATTGGCCGGAAGTGACCTCCGGAAGTCGCGTGCAGAACGCCTGCTGTGCGCCATCGACGAGGTGCTCGCGCCACTCGCCCGACGACCAGAGCGTGCTCTGCGCGTAGTTCGGGTCTGCGCGGCCGGTTGCGACGAAGTGCAACGCACCGACGCCGAGCGCGGTGCATTCCTGCAGGATCTTGCGGGCGGTCTGCGGTCGCGGAAGTCCGATGACGAGGTGCAGCGGTGGGAGCGGCGGCGGCTCGTGGCCGAGCGTGGCGGCGAACTCCACCGCACCATCGGCGGGCAGCGCCGTCACGCGGCCTTTGCCGCGGGGGCCGTCGATCACGCCAAGGTCGAACTCCTCGCCCACGCCGCGCCGCAACACGCTGCGCAAGTGACGCGCGCGCGGATCGGCGGCGGGCAGGCTGCGGCCGAGTTCGTCGCGGGCGAAGAGCAGGAGGTTCATCGGAGGTGAGGGGAGAGGCGAAAGGCGGGAGGCGAGAGATGAGAGGCGCGGCCTCGTTTTCCGCGAAGCGCGGGCGGTTGTCCATCGAGAGGTGTCGCAGCGGGGTTCTTGCACGAGCCGTACGTCGCCGCAGACTCGCCGGCCTCATGCGCGCGAAGGTCGATTGGTTTCTTCTCGGGATGTTGGCCGCGGTCGGTCTCGCGTTCGCGTTTCCGGGTCCGGGCGCGCACGGCGGCTGGTTGCGGCCGGAGCTGCTCAACAAACTCGGCGTGGCGCTGATCTTCTTTCTACACGGAGCGGGGCTGCCGTTTGCGGCGCTGAAGGCGGGCACGTTGCGCTGGCCGCTGCATCTGGTGGTACAGGCGTGCACGTATGTGGTTTTCCCGCTGCTCGGGCTGGTGTTGCTCGCGCTTGTCGGGCGGTGGCTGCCGGAGGATCTGCGGCTCGGGTTTTTCTACCTGTGTGTGTTGCCGTCGACCGTGTCGTCGTCGGTGGCGATGACGGTGCTCGCGCGCGGCAACGTTTCCGCCGCGGTGTTCAACGCCACGCTTTCCGGTCTGCTGGGGGTGTTTCTCACTCCGCTTTGGGTGAGCTGGCGTCTGCAGACGACGGGACAAGTATTCTCCGTCGGCGAGGTGATCCTCGATCTGGTTTGCTGGCTGCTCGTACCGCTCGCGCTTGGCCAACTCTCGCGGCCGTGGTTGGCGGAGTGGGTGACGCGTCACCGGAAATTGGTGAACCGCGTCGATCGCGGCACGATCCTGCTGCTGGTGTACACGTCGTTCTGCGATTCGGTGCGCTGGGGCGTGTGGGCCGGGCGGGGCGTGGGCCTGGTGGCGGTGACGCTGGCCGGCGGACTCGTGCTCTTCTGGCTGCTGTTCGCGGTGACGAACGCCCTCGGGCGCGCGTGCCGTTTCCCGCTGGAGGATCGGATCACGGCGGTGTTCTGCGGCTCGAAGAAGACCTTGGCTTCGGGCGTGCCGATGGCGCAGCTGATCTTCGCCGGGCACCCCGGGCTGAGTCTGATTCTGCTGCCGATCCTGATCTACCATCCGCTCCAGCTGGTGATCTGCGGCGTGTTGGCGGCGCGCTGGGGGCGACGGCCCGAGTAGCCGGAACGGGGAAACGTCGCGCCGCAGTCGCGGGCCGGCGGTTGCCGCGGCGCGTGTGCGGGGGCGCTAGACGCGGGTGTCGAGCTGCGTGCCGAGCGTGTCCTCGGCGGCGCGCACGACTTGGGCGTTCATCTCGTAGGTGCGCTGGCCTTGCAGCAGTCCGACGACATTTCCCGGATCGAGGTTGCCCTGGGCGAGCGCCTCCGCAGCCGTGCTGTACAAGCTTTGCCCGCGGCGCATGCCGGCTTGGGCGGTGGCGACAGGATCGGGCAGCGAGGAGGAGGTGAGAGCGGAAATCACGGGACGGACGAAAATATCCTGCCCGCTCGGCAGTTGCCAACGGCTGGAACTCCCCAATCGGGCGGGCCCCGGCTTTCGCGCGGCAGCCAAGCGGTGCGTAGGGGAATCCGCCCGTGCCTGAAGTCCCCCGCGCGGCAGGCGTCGCGGGACCGGCGCTGCGGGATTCGGCTCAAGCTCGCCGGGAAAAGTGACGATGAACGGACTTCCTGAGGCGAGGCGCTCCCGCTGCGCCTTCTCTCGCGTCCGTCATGAAAGCACGTTCTTCCACCAGTCTGCGTTTCAAACTCGTGGCGATGAGTTTCGCCTTCGTGCTCGGGGTCTGCCTGCTCCTCAACTGCGTCGCCTATTTCGTGATCGGCAGCCGGTTGCGCGGGGAGGCGAGACGGGAAATGGAGAAGACGATGAACGCCGCGTGGGGCTCGTTGACCGCGGCCGAGGCGGACATGCAGCGCAGCGCGCGCCTGCTCGCGACGCGCCCGGACCTCCTCGAGGCGATCGCCAGCGGCGACGCTCCCACCGTGCAGCGCATCGCACGGGAAATTTGCACGGCCGAGAAGATCGACGTGATCACGATTTCGGACGCCGCCGGCAAGGTGCTCGGGCGCGGCCACGCGACCTCGAGTGGCGACTCGGTCCTCAACCAGGCCAACGTGCGTCTCGCCCTCACTGGGAAGCCGTGCGTCGGCTACGAGCCCGGCACGGCCGTGAAGCTGGCGTTGCGCGTGGGCCAACCGGTGCTCAAGGACGGCAAGGTGGTCGGCTGCATCACGACGGGCGTGAACGTGTCTTCGAAGAACACCCTCGTGGACGCGATCAAGGAGGCCTTCGGTTGCGAGGTCTCCATTTTCAGCGGCACCGAGCGTGTGAGCACGTCGCTCGTGAAGGACGGCCAACGTCTCACGGGGACGAAGTTCGAGGACGCTGCCGTCGAGGCCGAGGTCCTGCGCGACGGCCGCATCCGTTTCGAGTTCAAGAAGGTGGCGGGCCGACGGTACGAATACGGCTTCCGTCCGATACTCGCCCCCGACGGCAAGATCGTCGGCATGCTCGGCCTGCGCGAGGAACTCACCGGCATCGCCGCACTCCAGGCGAGCATCCTACGCAATCTCGCTTGGGGCACACTCGCGGCGCTCGTTGTCGCAGGCGCGATCGCGGCGCTCGTCTCGCGCCGCGTCGCCACGCGTCTCGCCGCGCAGACCGAGCGCGTGCACACCGGCAGCGCGGACGTGCTTCGCGCCGCGATGCAGGTGGGCGAGGCCAGCCAAAATCTCGCTGAGGGTGTCAACAGCGAGGCCGCATCGTTGGAGGAAACAAGCGCCTCGATCGAGGAGCTCGTGAGCATGACGAAGCGGAACGCCGAAAACACCGAGAAGGCGGCGGCGATCGCCAAGGAAGCGCGCAAAGTCGCCGATGACGGTGGCGCCGACATGCAGGCGATGTCTTCCGCGATGCAGCAGATCAAGCGCAGCAGCGACGATGTGGCGAAGATCATCAAGACCATCGACGAGATCGCGTTCCAGACGAACATCCTCGCGCTCAACGCCGCTGTCGAAGCCGCCCGCGCCGGCGAGGCTGGCGCCGGTTTCGCCGTGGTCGCCGAGGAGGTCCGCAATCTCGCGCACCGCAGCGCCGAAGCGGCGAAACAGACCGCCGCGCAGATCGACACCGCGATCACGCAGACCAACGCCGGCGTGGAGCTGAGCTCGAAAGTCATCGCGTGCCTGCAGGCGCTCTCCGAGCGCGTGCGGAGTGTGGATGCACTCGTCGACGAAGTGACGGTCGCGTCGCGGGAGCAGAACCAAGGGCTCACCCAATTGAACACTGCCATCACCTCGATCGATCGGGTGACGCAGGCCTGCGCCGCCAGTTCCGAGGAAGCCGCGGCCGCAGCGCGCGACTTGACGGGGTCCGCGCAGGTGATGGCCTCCGCCGCACACGCGCTCACGAGCGAAATCCAAGGAGGCAGCAGTGGCGGCGCCGCAGAGGAATCTGTTCCGCCCGCGGCCGCGCCGAGTCCGGTTCCGCCATCGGCCCCGCAGCGTACTCGTACACCCGTTATTGCCGGCTGATCGGGTCTCGCCGCAACTCGCCTGCGAAGCGGTCCGGTTGGAAATTGGTGCGGGCGGAGGGAATCGAACCCTCGCAGCCAGCTTGGAAGGCTGGCGTTCTACCACTGAACTACGCCCGCGACGGCGCTCGGTTGAGGCGTCGGGAAGGGCAGCGGCGATTGCCGGAAGCGTCAAGCCCGTTGCGGGACCGGCGCGCGCGGCGCCGCGCTCACTGGGAGTCCTTGCCGCCCGAGCCGCCTTTGGCGCTCGTCGAGCGCGCGGCTTCCTTGGCGGTGTTCGTGTTGTCGAGCGAGGCGTTGCGGAGGTCGTCGCGGAATTCGCGCGCCTCCTCCGGGTCGATCAACGCGACCATGCGGTTGAGCCGGGTGAGGCGGTCTTGGAGTTCCGCGTTGCGGCGCGTGAGGTAGGCGTCGCGGGCGCGCGCCTCCTTGCTGATTCCGAGGAAGGGAATGGTGAAACGGTTCAGCAGGTAGCGGTCGAGGGCCGTGAGCTCGCGTTTCACGAGCTCCTTGTCGAACGCGCCCTTCATGTAGAGCGAGTCCTCCTCCATCTTCTGCATGGCGCGCTCGATGACCGTCATCGGCTGGAGCACGACCAGATCGGGATCGGCCTCGGCGGCGGCCTTGGCCTCGGCCTGCGCCTTCGCGAGTGCCTCCTGCTCGGCGACGAGGCGCTCGTGCTCCTCGTTCGAGTAGGCCGGCATGCGCGCGATGACCTGCTGGCGCGGCGACGGCTTGGCCTCCTCCTCCGCGAGGAGGAGCGGGCCGGAGATGAGCAGGGCGACGGCGAGAAATCGCTTCATCGGGGCGAGAAGTTGTGGCGGAGGGCGCCGGAGGCAAACGCGCTTTGGCGAACGGCGGCCGCGGCCTGCCCTCTGCGACCGCGGTCACGACGGGCGGTTCCGCGGTGCCGCGTTTCGCGCTCCTCCTCCACGGTGGAAACGTGCAATGTCGCCGCCACCTGCGCCCATGAACCGCGAATACATCCTCGAAACCACGGTGCGCTTCGCCGAGGTCGACCGCGACCAGGTGATGCTGCTGCCGGCGCTTCTGCAGCTATTGCAGGAGGCCGCCATCCGCCACGCCGATCTCTACGGCGTGGGCGCCGAGGGCATCGCCGAGCGCGGCACCTCGTGGGTGCTCAACCGTCTCTCGCTCGCCCTCACGCGCTACCCGCGGCGCGACGAGGTGGTGCGCGTCGAGACCTGGTCGACGGGCGTGCGTGGTTTCCGCGGCTACCGCGAGTTCCGGCTGTTCAGCGGCACCGAGCAACTGCTCGCCGGCTCGTCGCTCTGGCTCTGGATCGACCTGCGCACCCGCACGCTCACGCGCGTGCCGGAGGAGCTCGAGGCGAAGTTCCCCGTCGGCGGCGAGGGGCGCCCGCCCCATCGCGCCGAACTCGATCGCCTTCGTTTCGCGCCGCCCGCCGCCACCGCGCTCTCGACGCCCGTCACCGTGCGCTACTCGGACTGCGACGCGAACGGCCACGTGAACAACACGGCGTTCTTCGACTATCTCCAGAGCGCGCTCGCGCGCCAAGGCCGCGCGCCGCACCCGCGGCGTCTCGAGCTGCAGTTTCTCCGCGAGATCCCGCCGACGGCCGAGGCGGCACACGTCCGCTTCGAACCGCGCACCGAGGCGGCCACCGGCTTCGCCATCGGCGGCACCGACGGCGATTACGCGGTCGGCGTGCTGGAGTGAGGCTCATCGCCACTCTGGTGGGTGGCGCCCTTTGGCGAAACGTGGAGCTGCTCGCGAGAGCAGCTCTCAGCTATCCGCGGTTCTTTCCTCTTCCTACTGCGCCCCGAACCGGAACCACACGGTGCCCGATGTCGTGAGCCCGTGGCGCAGGCCGAAGTTCGGCGCGCCCTGCGGCCCGTGCTCGGCGGCGGTGTGGAACTTCGTCCCGATCGGCGCGATGCCGTGCAGGATCGAGAGATCGCCGGGCGGAAACTCGACGTGCGTGGTTCTTGGATCCACTCCCTCCGCCGGCGTGAACAGCCGCAGGAACAGATCGTCGCTGCCAAACACGATCGTCATCGGCCGCGCGCCCTCCAGCACCGCCCAGTACATGCCGGCGTGGAAGCCCTTGAACTCCGGGTACACCCCGCTCTGGCCGGTCGCGGTGTCGTTGTAGGCTTTCGTCCACGTGCCGAACTCCGCGCCTTTCAGCCGGTTCTTCCACACGCGGTACGGCCCCTTGCCGAGCCAACTCATCCCGGTCACGCCATCGGTCCCGTGGTCGAACGTCACGCCCGCGCACGGCAGCGCGGCGCTTTCCGGCAACCGATAAACGTAGTCGAGCCGCAGCCAGCCGCTCGGCTCCAGTCGCCAGGTCACCTGCTGCAACATGCCGTCATAGCGACACTCGATGATCTGCGCGGCGCCCTCGGCGCGGTGCGCGAACTCCTTCAACTTCGCCTCGCCGCCGACGATGCGCGGACCGTTCCTGAGCGGGAACACTTCGGCGCCGCGGCGCGCCTCGCGCAGCTCGCCGGTGGAGCGGTCGAACACGACCGTCGTGTCGCCAGCGCGCAACGTCAGCGCGGCCGCCGTCTCCTCGGCGGTCGGCGCCGGCGTGTTCGCGACGGTCGGCGGGACAACGCGCGCGGCAAACTGCGCCGCGCGCGTGATCATCCACGTCCACGTGTAGATCTCGCGGCCCTGCGGATCGATGGCGCGGAGTGCGAGCGAATCGAATTCGCGCCAGTCGGCCGGCAGGCCGAGCGAGAGCGAGCCGACGCCGCGCGCCGGCACGTTGGGCGCGGGCGCGGTGCCGTGGCCAACGACGTCCGGCTTCCCTGCGTCCGCTTCGCTCGGCCCTGGGAAATGCCGCAGCTCCCACGTGAAGTGCAGCTCGTTCAGATTCGTGAAATCATAGCGGTTCTCGACGCGCAGCTCGCCGTCGAACGCCGCGGGCAGGCGGTCAAGTTCGCCGAGCGGGAGATACACCGGCGACCAGATTTCGCGGATCGCGTCGTAGCTGCCCTCCTTCTCGCGGAACGGCCCCACGCAGCCGTCCGGCGCGGCGTTGCCGGCCACATCGATGCGGCCGCCCTCGTCGTTGCGCACGACGCCCTCATCGACGAACGACCACAGGAACCCGCCCACGCCGAGCGGATGGCGCAGCAGGAGGTTCCACCAGTCGTCGAGCCCCGCGCCGGCGCCGCCATCATAGAGACCGTGGAGAAACTCCGTGGGCATGATCAGCGAATCCCCTTGGAAGAAGCGGTCGGTGCCGGCGCCGTAGATCTCGTAGTGGCTGGTGTTGATGCCGCCGAACTCCGCCCAAGGGTGCAGCACGGTGCGCCGCTGCGGATCGTGCAGCGAGAATTCGCCGTCGAGCGCGGTGTTCCAGCCGCCCTCGTTGCCATTATCCCAAAGGATGATCGAGGGGTGGTTCACATCGCGCCGCACCATCTCGGCGACGAGCGACCGGCCGGCTTCGGTCGAGTACACGGCCTGCCAGCCGGCGAGTTCGTCGAGAACGTAGAGGCCCAGCCGGTCGCACGTCTCCAGGAAATGGGCATCCGGCGGATAATGGCTCATCCGGACGGCGTTCATGTTCATGCCCTTGATCAGCGCGACATCCTGTTCGCTGAGCGCGCGGCTGGTCGCGCGACCGGTCGTCGGGTGGAAGCTGTGGCGATTGGTGCCGCGCAGGCGCACCGGCTGGCCGTTCACGTAGAGACCCATGCCCTCGCGCACCTCGATTGTCCGGAAACCGAACGTGCGGGAAACGCGGTGGATCTCGCGGTCATTTTCGAGAAGTGCGAACTCGACCGTGTAGAGGTTCGGCCACTCGGCGGACCACGGGCGCACGCCTTCGGATCGGCCCGCGAGGTGCGCGATCGTTTGCCCGGCCGCCAGTTCCAGCTCCAGCGGTTTGCCCACCGCCTTTCCGGAGGAATCGCGAATCGCGGCGACGACCCGCCGCACCCCGGCCACCTCCGCGAATTCCAAATCGGCGGCGAATGCGCCGTCGTGCCGTGCGTCGATCGCGACGTGTGCGATGCGCTCGACTGGCGAGACCTCCAGCCACACCGGCCGGTAGATCCCGGAGAAGAGCCAATAGTCCGCCTGCCGCTCGGCGCGATTCACCGATTCGTCCGCCGAGAAACGCTGCACCTCGACCTCGAGCACGTTCTCCTCGCCGGGGTGCAGGAGCGTGGTCACGTCGTAGCGGAACTCGTAGAAGCCGCCGCGGTGCGTGGGCCCGGCGGGTTGGCCGTTGAGGCGCGCAGTGGTGTCGGTCATCGCGCCGCCGAAGACGAGTTCGACATGTTTGCCGCGCCACTCGGCGGGCGCCGCGAAACGGTGCCGGTAGAAACCCGTCTTGTCCGGCACCTCCTCCGTGCCCCAGTCTTTCCAATACCGGAAGGTGCCGAAGCCCTGCGTTTCCCAGTTCGACGGCACGGCGATCGTCGTCCACTCGCCGGCGCCGCGGCCGCCGCTGAGCCGGAATTCCCACGGCACGGTGTCGTCGCTGCCGGTGCCGGAGAGGTGGCGCACGAGCGTCGGTTCTGCGAGAAGCGGGAGCGGCGCGAGCAGGGACAGGGCGGAAAGCAGGAGGCGCATCGACCAAAGTTGAACGCCCGATCCGCCGCAGGGCGAGTCGGCATCGCGGTCGCATGAATTGATGGCCCGCCTCGCCGCCGCCGTGGTTGACCGCTGGCCGCCCGATGCGCTGCATGGCTGGAACTACGTCGCCATGAATCCCCTGTCGTTGCCCTCGCTTGGTCGCGCGCTGCTGTTTGCCGTGTCCTTCGCCGCACCCCTGTTCGCCAGCGCCGCACCGGTGCTCTGGTACGATCGCCCCGCGCGCGAGGCGATCACCGAGGCGCTGCCCGTCGGCAACGGCCGCCTCGGCGCGCTCGTCCACGGTGGCGCCGCGCACGAACGCCTCGCGCTCAACGAGGCCTCGCTCTGGTCCGGCGGCCCCTACAACGCCGACAGCCCCGAGGCGCTCGCCGCGTTGCCCGAGATCCGCCGCCTGATCTTCGCCGGCCGCTACGAGGAGGCCCACAATCTCGCCTCCGCCAAGTTCATGGGCCGGCCGCTCTCCCAGTCGGCGTACCAGCCGCTCGGCGACCTGCTGCTCGACTTCCCCGGCCACGAAGCCGTCACCGACTACCGCCGCGAGCTTGATCTTGAGACCGCGATCGCGCGGGTCACGTACACTGCCGGCGGTGTGCATTTCACCCGCGAAGTCTTCGCGAGCGCGCCCGACCAGGTGATCGTGGTGCGCCTCACCGCCGACAAACCGGGCGCGCTCGACGTCGCGCTCGCGTTGGCCTCGCAGCAACCCGGCCTCGAACCGTGGCGGCAAAACGCCGAGAAATGGGGCTCGACGGGCGAACTCCGCATGCGCGGCCGCAACCGCGATTTTGGCGACATCAAGGGTGCGCTGAAGTTCGAGGCCGTCGTGCGCCTCCTGCCCGAGGGCGGATGGGTGATGCCCGGCGAGGAATGCGTGACGGTGCGCCACGCGGATGCGGTCACGTTGGTCTTCGCCGCCGCGACCAACTACCGCAGCTGGCAGGATCTTTCCGGCGAGCCGCAGAAACTCGTCGAGGCCACGCTCGAGCGCGCCGTGGCCAAAGGTTACGCGGCTCTCCTGCGCGACCACCTCGCCGACTACCAGCCGATCTTCCGGCGGCTCGCGATCAAGCTCGGCCCGCAGGCCGACGCCGCGGCGGAGAACCGCCCGACCGACGAGCGCGTCGCCCGTTTCGCCCGCGGCGAAGATCCTTCGCTCGCCGCACTCTACGTGCAGTACGGCCGTTATCTCCTGCTCGCCTCGTCCCGCCCCGGCGGCCAACCCGCCAATCTCCAAGGCCTGTGGAACGACAAGGTCTATCCGCCCTGGGGAAGTAAATACACGATCAACATCAACACCGAGATGAACTACTGGCCCGCCGAGCCGGCCAACCTCGGAGAGTGCGTCGAGCCGCTGGTTCGCATGATCGAAGACCTCTCGGTGAGCGGCGCCCGCACGGCGAAGGACACCTACGGCGCCCGCGGCTGGATGGCCCACCACAACACCGATCTCTGGCGCGCCACCGCGCCGATCGACGGCCCACATTGGGGTCTGTGGCCGATGGGCGGCGCCTGGCTCTGCCTCCACCTCTGGGACCGGTACGAATTCTCCGGCGACCGCGCCACGCTCGAGCGGATCTACCCCACGCTGAAGGGCGCCGCGCAGTTCTTCCTCGATAGCCTCGTCGAGGAGCCCACGCACCACTGGCTCGTCACCAGTCCCTCGCTTTCGCCGGAAAACTCCCATCCGGCGGGCGTCTCGCTCTGCGCCGGGCCCACGATGGACAACTCGATCCTGCGCGCGCTTTTCGCCCGCTGCATCCGCGCCTCCGAGACGCTCGGCGTCGATGCCGCGTGGCGCGCTGAGGTGGCGAAAGCCCGCGATCGCCTCCCGCCGCTCCAGATCGGCAAGGCCGGCCAGCTACAGGAATGGATGGAGGACTGGGATCTCGAGGTCGGCGACCGCCACCATCGCCACGTTTCCCATCTCTTCGCACTGCACCCGAGCGACGAGATCTCGCCCCTTGCCACGCCCGCCCTCGCCGCCGCCGCGCGCAAGACGCTCGAGCTGCGCGGCGACGCCGCCACCGGCTGGAGCCTCGCGTGGAAGATCAACTTCTGGGCGCGACTCCACGACGGCGCGCGCTCCTACGACCTCCTCAAACTCCTACTCAGTCCCGAGCGCACGTACACGAACCTCTTCGACGCCCACCCGCCGTTCCAGATCGACGGCAACTTCGGCGGCACCGCCGGCATCCTCGAGATGCTCGTGCAGAGCCACCGCGGCGAGATCCACCTGTTGCCCGCGCTTCCGCCCGCCTGGCCGGAAGGTCGCGTAACCGGAATCCGGGCTCGCGGCGGCGTGACGGTCGACCTCGAGTGGCGCGCCGGCGAACTCATCGCCGCCACGCTCACCGCCGATCGCGACGGCGTTCACCACGTCCGCCTGTCGCCGACCGACGCGCGCGAGGTGTCGCTCAAAGCCGGCCAGCCGTTGGTGGTGAAACCGTAGGCGGTCGACCGTGGAGCTGCTCGCGAGAGCAGCTCGGCAGCGCGCCGCACTGCGCTTCCGTCGCTTTTTTCCACGGCTCGCCGCTCTCGCGAGCGGCGCCGCTTCCGGAGCCCTGTGCGCTACCCGCGAGGGCAGCGATCACCCTCGGCCCGCGTCGGGGCCCAACCGCCCCGCCGCGAAACTTCCAGTTGAAGCTGGCGCGGGCTCGCGTACTCCTTGGCCGCCGTGTCCGAAAAAACCTCCGCTCCGTTCACTCCTTCCGCCACCGGTCAGCCGCTCGTCGGCATCGTCATGGGCAGCACGTCCGACTGGCCCGTCATGGAAGCCGCCGCGCGCCTCCTGGATGAGTTCGGCATCGCCACCGAACGCCGCGCTCTCTCCGCGCACCGCACGCCCGATGCCGCCCTCGATTGGGGCCGCGGCGCCGGCTCGCGCGGACTGAAGGTCATCATCGCTGCCGCCGGCGGCGCCGCGCACCTCGCGGGCGTGATGGCCGCCGTCACACCGCTGCCGGTCCTCGGCGTGCCGATGGAATCGGCGTCGCTCAAGGGCCTCGATTCGCTGCTCTCGATGGTGCAGATGCCCGGCGGCATCCCCGTCGCGACGTTCGCGATCGGCAAGCCCGGCGCGCTCAACGCCGCGCTGTTCGCCGTCGCGATCCTCGCGCAGAGCGACGAACGCCTCCGTACCGCGCTCGACGCCTACCGCGCCGCGCAGACCAAGAAGGTCCTCGAGGCCAAGCTGCCCTGAGCGGCGGCGAAATCGCTTCTCCGGAGGTAGGCGCCTGCTTGCAGGCGATTCCGGATTTGCGAGCCGAAGGCGCACAGATCGTCTGCAAACAGGCTCCTACACTCCGGGAGCCATGTGCCGTACTTCAACATTACGTTTCTCCGTCCACTGCCTCCGCTATCCATCACCACACCATGAGCACCACTCGCAAACCCGGCCTCGGCACACTCGCGCTCCATGCCGGCCAGACCCCCGATCCCGTCACCGGCTCGCGCGCCGTGCCGATCCACCAGACGACGAGCTACGTCTTCCGCGACGCCGAGCATGCCGCGAATCTCTTCGCGCTGAAGGAGCTCGGGAACATCTACACGCGGCTCATGAATCCGACGACCGACGTCTTCGAACGTCGGCTCGCCGCGCTCGAGGGCGGCAGCGGCGCGCTCGCGCATAGCTCCGGCCAGGCCGCGATCACCGACGCGATCCTCAACATCGCCGGCGCGGGCGACCACATCATCTCGGTCGCGCAGCTCTACGGCGGCACCTACAACCTTTTCCACTACACGCTCCCGAAGCTCGGGATCGAGGTGAGCTTCGTCGACGGCGAGGACCCGGAGAATTTCCGCAAGGCGCTTCGCCCGAACACCAAGGCGTTCTACGGCGAGGGGCTCGGCAATCCGCGGCTCAACATCTTCCCGTTCGCCGAGGTTGCTGCGATCGCCCGCGAAGCGGGCGTGCCCGTGATCGTCGACAACACCTGCCTCTCGCCGATCCTCAACCGCCCGATTGAGTGGGGCTGCAATGTCGTCGTGCATTCGACGACCAAGTACATCGGCGGCCATGGCACCTCGCTCGGCGGCATGGTCGTCGACGGCGGCAACTTCGACTGGGGCAACGGCAAGTTCCCCGGCCTCAGCCAGCCCGACGCGAGCTACCACGGCATCGTGCACTGGGATGCCTTCAAGGCCTTCCCGCCCGCCGGCGGCGCGAACATTGCCTACATCATGAAGATGCGGCTGCAGCTCCTGCGCGATGTGGGCGCGTGCATCAGTCCGTTCAACTCGTTCATGATGCTCCAAGGCCTGGAAACGCTGCACCTGCGCATGGAGCGCACCTGCGCGAATGCGCTCAAGGTCGCCCAGTTCCTCGAGAGCCACGACCGCGTCGCGTGGGTGAACTATCCCGGCCTGAAGAGCAGCGGCTTCCACGAGCTCGCGAAGAAGTACCTCTCCGGCGGCTTCGGCGGCCTGGTCGGCTTCGGCGTGAAGGGCGGCTACGAGGCCGGCCTCGCGTTCATCGGCCGCCTCAAACTCCTCAGCCACCTCGCCAACATCGGCGACGCCAAGTCGCTCGCGATCCATCCGGCCAGCACGACGCACTCGCAACTCTCGCCCGAGGAACTCGTCACCACCGGCGTCACGCCCGACTTCATCCGCCTCTCGATCGGCATCGAGGATATCGACGATATCCTCGCCGATATCGCGCAGGCGCTCGAGGCGAAGTGAGGCGACCACCGTGGAGCTGCTCGCGAGAGCAGCTTCACGGCTGCAGTCGTACAGCGGTCCCGTTTCATCTCCTGCGGATCGACGCTCTCGCGAGCGGCGCCACGAAGTCAGCCGAGCCCTCGCGCTTTCGTCGCGAAATCCGCCAAGGATTTCGTGCCTTTCATCCCCAAGCCGACCTCCATCGCGCGGCCGGCTTCTTCGTCTCGCGAGCGGCGTTAGCGGTTCGCATGACCGCGGTGCGCGTCGTCTTTGCGTTCGCCCACGCGCCGCGACGCGCAATACTCCGCGCCGTTCCCGCGGTTTCTACTACCCATGCCCCTGAACCACCATCTACCCACGGTGGCCGATCTCGCTCGCATGATCGACCACTCGCTCCTCCATCCCACTCTCACCGACGAACAGCTCCACGCGGGGCTCGCCGTCGCGCGCCGCTGCGGTTGCGCCACCGCCTGCGTGAAGCCGTACGCCGTGCCGATGTCGGTCGAGGCGTTGCTCGGCAGCGGCGTGGGCGTTTGCGCCGTGACCGGATTTCCGCACGGCAACAGCCACACCGCGCTCAAGGTCACCGAGACCGACCGCGCGATCGCCGAGGGAGCGACCGAGATCGATGTCGTCGTGAACATCGGCAAAGTCCTCGCCGACGACTGGGACTACGTCGCCGCCGAGCTCACCGAGGTGAACGCCATCTGCCTCGCACGCGGCGCGCTCCTGAAAGTGATTTTCGAAAACGATTACCTGCAGGACTCGCACATCGTGCGCCTCTGCGAAATTTGCACCGAGGTCGGAGTGGCGTTCGTGAAGACGTCGACCGGCTATGGTTTCGTGCAGCAACCCGACGGCGCCTATCGCTACCGTGGCGCGACCGATGAGCACCTACGGCTCATGCGCCGGCATAGTGGCTCGCACGTGCGCATCAAAGCCGCCGGCGGCATCCGCACGCTCGACGATGTCCTGCGCGTACGCGTGCTCGGCGTGAACCGCATCGGGGCCACCGCCACGGAGAAGATTCTTGCCGAGGCGATCCGCCGCGGCCTGCCCGGCCCCGTACCCGCGGGATTGGTCGAGGCGGCGACACCGTTCGCGACCGCCAACAACTGATTCGGCGGCGCACCGCGCTGGTGTCTGTGGAGCTGCTCGCGCGCGCAGCTCCCGCTGCGCGGCAGTGCGTGAGAAACGCCGGTCTAGCGTACGGTGCCACCAGCCGTAGCGCGCTCCGATCCGTGGCGCTGCTCGCGCGAGCAGCGTTGCCGCGCAGGGTGCGGTGCGTTCGGCTGCCCTGCATCAACCTCCCGAACCTCGCACCGCCCCGGGCGCCGCGCGCCCAAACGCGGCTTGCCCGGTCCGGCGTGCTCGGGCTTCGTTGACGCTTTCCCCGCGGCCCGCCGCGGCCGCCGTTTCGCCCCCGCGATCGTCGCCGCCGGCCCCGGTTTTCCTCCCTCGAGTCCTCGTCTCCATCCTCCCATGCAATACGGCTACTTCGACGACGCTGCCCGCGAGTACGTGATCACGCGCCCCGACACCCCCCGCGCCTGGTCCAACTACCTCGGCTCCCGCCGCTACGGCGCGATCATCACCAACAACGCCGGCGGCTACAGCTTCACCCGCTCGCCCGCGTCCGGCCGTTTCCTCCGCCACCGCTACAACGCCGTGCCGATGGACATGCCCGGTCGGCAATTTTATCTGCGCGACACCGCCTCGGGCGACTTCTGGTCCGCCGCGTGGCAGCCCGTCGGCAAGCCGCTCGACCAGTACAAGACCTCCACGCGCTTCGGCCCGGGCTACGCCGTGATCGAGAGCGAGTACTCCGGCATCATCTCGCAGGCCACGTACTTCGTGCCACTGGACCAGGACTTCGAATACTGGCACCTGCGCGTCACGAACAACTCCGGCAAGGCGCGCAAACTCTCCGTCTTCTCGTTCTGCGAGTTCACCACCGAGTGGAACCTCACGCAGGACACCTTCAACCTCCAGTACGCCCAGTACATCTCCGACGCCGTCTTCAAGGACGGCATCATCTCCGCCTCCTCCTGCAAACGCCTCCCCGAGGATCCGGCCAACTTTGCCAACGGCGACCAGTCCCGCTGGTGGTGGATGACGCAGGTCGGCGGCACGATCGCCGGCTTCGATTGCGAACGGGAGAAGTTCCTCGGCGTGTACCGCAGCTACGACAAGCCCGAGGCCGTCGAGCGTGGCCAGCTGGGCAACAGCGAACACTTCGCCGACAACGGCTGCGGCGCCATCCAGAGCGACCTCGAGCTCGGCGCCGGCGAGACCGCCGACGTGATCGTGCTCCTCGGCACCGGCAAAGCCGCCGTCGCCAAGAAGACCCGCGCCAAGTTTGCCAACGTCGCCGCCGTCGAGCGCGAGTTGGCGAAGCTCAAGAAGTACTGGCACGGGCTCCTCGATACGATGCAGGTGCAGACGCCCGACGCCGACTTCGACCACATGGTCAACGTCTGGGGCGCCTACAACGCGCTCATGACCTTCGAGTGGTCGCGCTCCTGCTCGCTGGTCTACACCGGCGACCAGCGCGACGGCTTCGGCTTCCGCGACACCGTGCAGGATTTCCTCGGCGTGACCGGCATGATCCCCGAGCTCGTGCGCGAGCGCATGATCCTGATGCTCACCGCGCAGGACTCCACCGGCGGCGCGCAGCCCGAGGTGCGCCCGTGGTCGCATGTGCCCGGCAAGATGAAGCCGACTCCGCCGTCGCACTACCGTAGCGACGACTGCCTCTGGTTCTTCAACTCCGTGCCGGCCTACGTCGCCGAGACCGGCGACCTGAAGTTCTACGATCTCGTCGTGCCGTACGCCGACAAGGGCAAGGCCACCGTCTTCGGCCACCTCCGCCGCGCCCTCGAATTCAACCTCGAGCGCACCGGCAAACACGGCCTGCCCTGCGGCCTGCTCGCCGACTGGAACGATTGCCTGAAACTCGGCTACAAGGGCGAGAGCGTGTTCGTCACGTTCCAGGTCCGCATGGGCCTCGAGATCTACGCCGACATCGCCGAGCAACTCTCCCGCCCGAAGGAGGCCGCCTGGGCCCGCGCCGAGCTCAAGAAACTCGACGCCAAGATCCAGAAGACCTGTTGGGACGGGAAGTGGTTCATCTGGGCTATCGGCGAGGACGGCACCGTCTTCGGCACGAAGAAGGCGAAGGAAGGAAAGATCTACATCAACACCCAGTGCTGGGCCGTGCTCTCCGGCGCTGCCACCGGCGAGCAGGCGCACCAGGCGCTCGACTCCATGGAGGAGCATCTCGCCTCCGACTACGGCGTCGCGCTCTGCAACCCGCCCTTCGACAAGACGCCCGTGAAGGTCATGCGCGCCGTGCTCTTCAACCCCGGCACGAAGGAAAACGGCGGCATCTTCTCGCACACCCAGAGCTGGGCCGTGCTCGCCGAGATCGCCCGTGGCGACGGCGACCAGGCGTACCGCTACTACCGCTCGTTCATGCCCTCGGCGCAGAATGACCAGGCCGAGATCCGCGAGATCGAGCCGTACGTCCACTGCCAGAGCACGCACGCCCCCGCCTCGAAGAAGTACGGCAAGAGCCGCGTGCCGTGGCTCTCCGGCACCGCCTCGTGGTCGCACTACACCGCCACGCAGTTCATCCTCGGCATCCGCCCGCAGAACGACGGCCTCGTCGTCGATCCGTGCATCCCGAAGAGCTGGACCGGCTTCAGCGTGAAACGCACGTTCCGCGGCAAGAAGCTCGAGATCGATGTGATCAACGCCCCCGGCGTGAACCGCGGCATCCTCTCGCTCACCGTCGACGGCAAGGAAGTCGAAGGTAGCTTCATCCCCGCCGCCCTCCTCAAGGACGGATCGAAGATCGTCGCCCAGATGGGCTGAACCAACGTTCGCCGCCGTCTCCTGCTCCGGCGGGAGGCGGACGGTGCCGGAACGCTGCTTGGCGCCGCACCTTTGCGGTGTCGCGGTACGCGAGCACTGTGAGGCGTTACGCCGTTCCTGCGTAGCTGCACAGCGCTTCCGTGAGGCGTCATAGGCTTGGTGCGAGGCATCACGGGCTTCCTTTCAGGCGTGAAGGGCTTCCTGTCAGGCGTGAAAGGCTTGGTGCGATGCGTGACAGGCTTCCCGTGAGGCGTGACAGGCTTCCCGTGAGGCGTGACAGGCATGGTGTCATGCACCACGGGCTTCCTGTCAGGCATCACGGAAACGTTGCGATGCCTCACGGAAGTCCTGTTCGACGTAGCGGAAGCGCCGTTTTGAAGCCGGGGTGCGCTGTCGGGCAGTGCAATCCAACGGTTTCCGCCGTGCCCGCTGTTGCCGGGATCGCGCATCCGGCCCTCGGGCCCCGGGGGCATCGACCTAGGCTACGGCTTTTCTTCAGGCGGGTCGTCGCTCTCGCGAGCGGCGGCGCAGCGAACGGGGTCGGTTCGCGGACAGAGCGGAAAGGCTGTTTCGGGGCCGCTTGCCGAGGATGTTCAGCGAGCGAGCTGCGGTGCCCGGCC
>DATGXO010000078.1:0-1567 GCA_035298965.1 Opitutaceae bacterium
TGATACGCCCGCCGGTACACGTGGGCGCGCTGGAATTGCTTCCGGCCGCTGCTCTCGAACGCCTCGATGCAGTGGTTGATCTCGTCAACGCTGCACGCGTCCCAGTGCCGATATCCGGGCGATCCGGGCCAGCTCACCACAACGGGCGCCGCGACCTCCGCGATCGCGCGTACCTTGCGATCTGCGGCCTCTTCGCCGCCAAACGCGGCTGCGAGCTCGCGCCGCGTCATCCACACGCCGCTCTCGCGCAGGATCGAGACTAGGCGGCGCACGTCCTCCGGCGACACGGTCGGCGCCTTCTCGCGCACCTGGATCCCGAGCTCGCCCTGGACGCCCTCTTCCATTGTCAGAACGGATCCTCGCCGGGCGGGATATCGAGCGCGCCGTCTGGCATCACGTGCTCGCGATCCGCCACCTCGGCCGTCGTGGTCTTGGCGTCCTTCCGCATCTTCGTCTGGTGGCGCGTAGCCATCGTGAGGTGCCGCTTGCGGACTTCCTCCGGATCGAGCGACTCGGCCGGCGGCAACACCGCGCTGGCCGCCCCTCCGAAGCGCTGGCGATCGAGCTTGTTCTTGCGGGTGCCGTACATCGACCGCTCGTGCCAGTCTGCCTGGCGCGCGCGGTTGTAGGTATGATAGTCGCGCATGCACTCGTCCCAATTCTCCGCCGCCTCGAGCGTCTCGGTGGCGAGGAACTCGCAGTAGCAAAACAGCGCGGTCACCTCGTCGGGCCCGAGATCGGTGATCGATTCGACCTGCGGCCCGCGTACGCACCGCATGCAGGTGGCAACGACCTCGTGCCGCTTCGCGCGATCGCTCTCTTTCCATCCCTGACGGGCGCAGACGGCCGGCCAGATCTCGGCGAAAAAGAAGACACGGGTCTTGGCTGTCATGATGCAAGCGGCTTCGTGGTGAGGTGGTACTTGCCGCAGATCGGGCACGCGTAGGGCCGGCCTTTGGCACCGTGCAGCTCGCGCGGGAGCCGGCTCAGGCGCAGGATCTCGGCATTGCGCGCGGCGGCCGGCGAACGGTACGCCACCTTGTGGCGGCAGGTCTGCTGAGCCCGGTCCTTGCTCGCCTCGAAACGCGCGCGGCCAAATTCCGCCTCCAGGTCGACCGGCTCGACCTCGATTCGCGCCGAGCGGGCGACGAGATCCAAGGCTCGCGAGTCGGTTCGGGTGCTCATGCGGAAAGCCCTTCCATCTGCGCCACGGCGGCGTGCGCGGCTGTCATTGCCAAGCTGAGCTTCTCCGCAAAAACGGGGTCCACATCACGACGGTTCCGCACTTGGCGCAGTGCATGGATCACCGACCCGTGGTGCCCCCAATGGAGCGCGCGCGCGATGCTCTTCAGGTGCAGCCCGAGCAGGCAGTGGAGCGCGTGCGCGGCGATGTGGCGAGGGACGGTCACCTCGTCCGTTCGCACGCGGGACCAGAATACGGTCGGATCGATGTGGCAGGCGTGCATGACCGCCTCAATCACCACGGCGCAACGGGTATCGGCGTTGGGCAAACGTGTGATCGGCGCCCCATCGATGCGCGCTGCGATCGCCTCGAGCGCAGCGGCCC
>DATGXO010000079.1:0-20950 GCA_035298965.1 Opitutaceae bacterium
CGGCAGCGCCGCCAACGCCCTCCATTTCGCCAACGACTTTCTCTACGGCATCGCACCGGGTCGGCGCGCCCTGCGCGTCGAGTGCCTCTGCGCCAACCCCGCCGTCCTCACCTGCCTCGCCAACGACACCGGTTACGACAACGTCTTCGCGCTCCAGCTGCGTACCAAGGCCGTCGCCGGCGACGGCCTGATCGTGTTCTCCGGCAGCGGCAACTCCGGCAACATCCTCCACGCCATCCGCGAGGCGCACCAGATGGGCCTGTGGACCTGCGGCATCCTCGGTTACGACGGCGGCGCCGCGCTCCATCTCGTCGACGACGCGATCCATTTCCCGCTCGCCGACATGGAGATGTCCGAAGACCTCCAGATGGTCGTCGGCCACAGCCTCAAACGCCTCTTGATCGAGCGGGCGAAAACGGAATCCGCTGCATGAACCGCGTCGCCGTCATCGGCTGCAACTCCTTCTCCGGGTCGCATTTTGTCCGTTACGCGCTCGAACAGGGTTGCACCGTCCTCGGCGTGAGTCGCTCGGCCGAGCCGCACCCGGCCTTCTGGCCGCTCGCCTGGGATGGCGCCGAGGCGCTGCGCCCGCGGTTCAGCTTCCTGCCCGCCGATCTCAACGGCGACCTTTCGCGGATTTACGCCGCATTGGTCGAGTTCCAACCCGAGGCCGTCGTCAACTTCGCCGCCCTCGGCATGGTCGCCGAGAGCTGGCAGCACCCGCTCGACTACTACCGCACCAACCTCCTCGCCCAGGTCGCCCTCCACGAGAAGCTGCGGACGCTGCCCTGCCTGATCAAATACGTCCACGTCGGCACTCCCGAGGTGTACGGCCACACCGCCGGCGAGATCGACGAATCGGCAGCCCTCAATCCGAGCACGCCGTACGCCGCCTCGCGCGCCGCCTGCGATCTCCACCTGACCACGTTTCTCAAAGAGTACGGGTTTCCCGTCGTCTGGACCCGCGCGGCCAACGTCTACGGTCCCGGCCAGCAACTCTACCGCATCGTCCCCCGCACCCTCCTTTCACTCCGACTGGGGAAAAAGCTGCCGCTGCACGGCGGTGGCGTGAGCACGCGCTCCTTCATTCACATTCGCGACGTCTGCCGCGCCACCCTCGCGATCGCCCGCACCGCCGCGCCGGGCGCGACCTACCACCTCTCGACTCCGCGCCAGATCTCCATCCGCGACCTGGTCGCCGAGATGTGCCGCCTTGTCGGCGGTCGTCTCGAGGATGTCGTCACCATCGCCCCCGAGCGCCCCGGCAAGGACGCCGCCTACACGCTCAACAGCGACCGCGCCCGCCGCGAACTCGGCTGGACAGACGAGATCGGTCTCGCGACCGGACTCGGCGAAACGCTCGCATGGATCGACCGCCACCTCCCGGCGCTCCGATCGTTGCCCTTGGATTATCAACACCGCGCCTGAGAGCCGCGGACCAGCAGAACGCTCACTCGCGACTCCCATGAAACACATCCTCCTCACCGGCGGCTGCGGCTATGTCGGCACCGTGCTCACCGAGAGCCTCCTCCAGGCCGGTCACCGCGTGACCGTCTTCGACATCCAGTGGTTCGGCAACTACCTCCCGCCGCACGCCAACCTCACCGTCGTCCGCGGCGATATCCGGGAGATCGCCACAGTTCCGATGGCTGGCATCGACGTCGTCCTGCACCTGGCCAACGTCGCCAACGATCCCTGCGCCGAGCTCAACTCGAAGCTGAACTGGGAGGTCAACGTCCTCGCCACGAAGTTCCTCGTCGAGAAGGCCATCGCCTGCGGCGTGCGCCAGTTTGTCTACGCCAGCTCCGGCAGCGTCTACGGCGTGAAGGACGAGCCCGAGGTCACCGAGGAGCTCCCGCTCGTCCCGATCAGCGACTACAACAAGACGAAGATGTGCAGCGAGCGCGTGTTGCTCAGCTACGCCGACCAGATCCGCATCCAGATTGTGAGGCCGGCGACCGTCTGCGGCTTCTCGCCGCGTATGCGCCTCGATCTCTCGGTCAACATCCTCACCTGGCTCGCGCTGCGCGACGGCCGCATCACCGTCTTCGGTGGCGCACAGACCCGCCCGAACATCCACCTGCGCGACATGGTGCGCGTCTACCATCATTTCCTCGCCCACCCGGAGCTCGCCGGCATCTACAACGCCGGCTTCGAGAACATCTCCATCCTCGAGATCGCCGAGCGCGTGAAACGCCACCTGCCCGCCGAGATCGTCGTCAGCCCCTCGAACGACCCGCGCTCCTACCGCCTCTCCTCGCGCAAACTCCTCGTCACCGGTTTCACGCCCTCGGCCACCGTCGAGGACGCGATCCTCGAACTCGTCGCCGCCCACCGCAGCGGCGTCCTCCGCGAGGACCCGCTCTGGTACAACATCCGAGCGATGAAGGCGATCACCGGACTCCAATGACAACCACCGCACCACACGCCGCCCGCGAGGCCCTCGCCAAGACCCTCGCGTTCGAAGACGCCCCCGCCGTCATGGACGATCTCCGCGCCCAAGGCCTGCGCATCGTGCAGTGCCACGGCACCTTCGATCTCGTCCATCCCGGGCACATCGTCCACTTCGAGGAGGCGCGCGCCCTCGGCGACATCCTCGTCGTCACGATCACCGCGGCCGCCCACGTGAACAAGGGCCCAGGCCGCCCGTTCTTCGACGACACCCTGCGCGTAAAAGCGCTCACCGCGCTCACCGTCGTCGACTACGTCGTCGTCGTCCCCTTCCCGGCCGCCGTCGAGGCGATCGACTGCATCCGCCCGCACGTCTACTGCAAAGGCAAGGAGTACGAGGAGCAGAAGAACGACGTGACCGGCAATATCCGCGACGATGTCGCCGCAGTGGCCCGCGTCGGCGGCGAGATCCGCTACGTCGGCTCCGTCGTGTTCAGCTCGACGAGACTGATCAACAACCAGTTCAGCGTGCTGCCGCAGGAGACGCGCGATTTCTGCCGCAAGCTCAGCGAGATCATCACGCCGCCCGAGTTCGTCGCCGCCGTCGACGATTTCTCCCAGCTCAAAGTGCTCGTCGTCGGCGACGTGATCTTCGATCGCTACACGAAGGTCCACGTCCAAGGTCTCACCTCGAAGAACCGTACGATCTCGGTCCGCCAACTTGCCGAGGAAACACACCTCGGCGGCGCGCTCGCCGTGTACCGGCACATCCGCGCCTTCACCGAGCACGTCGACTTCTTCAGCATCACCGGCACCGAAGCCTGGGTCCCCGGCCTCGTCGCGCAGGCCGTGCCCGCCGAGCACAACCTCGGGCTTCGCCTCGAGAATTTCACCACAGTCATCAAGCAACGTTTCATCGAGCAGTCGAAGCGCACCACCGAGGTGAACAAGCTCTTCGCGCTGAACTTCATCGATGCCCGCGGTCCCAACGGCGACACCGAGGCGCGCCTCTGCCGCGCGCTCGCCGGCATCATCGCCGACTACGACCTCGTCGTCGTCGCCGACTTCGGCCACGGCCTCATGCAGCCGCGCGTGCGCGAGCTCGTCCAGGAGCGCGCCAGCTACCTCGCCCTGAATTGCCAGACCAACAGCAATAACCACGGCTTCAACGTCATCGACCGCCAGTACCACCGCGCCGACGCATTCACGCTCGACGAGGAGGAGCTCACCCTCGCTTGCGGCCAACGTTACCCCGAGCCCGTTCCCGAACTCGGCGAACTGCGCCGCCGCTTCGGCTCCGCCTATGGCTGGCTCACCCGCGGCGGTCACGAAACGATCGGTACATCCGCCAGCGGCGCCGTCTTCCACATGCCCGTGCTCGAGCAGCAAGTCACCGACACCGTGGGCGCCGGCGACGCCGTCTTCTCTCTCTGCGCGCTCTCGGCCCGCGCCGGCCTTCCGCTCCATCTCGCCACCTTCCTCGGCCAGCTCGCCGGCGCGCAAAAGGTACGCGTCATGGGCAACGCCGAAGGCGTCCGCAAAGACCGCCTCCTCAAAGGCGGCATCGCCCTCCTCAGCTACTGACTCATCACTCCAATGCCAAACGACACGGCCAGAATGGCCAGTGAACTTCGCGGCCTCATCCTCGATCTCTCCTTCCGCGGGCGCACACCCCACCTCGGCTCCTCGCTCTCCTGCGCCGACATCGTCGCGCTCCTTTACAACGAATACCTCCGCATCGACCCGGTTCGGCCCGACGACCCCGACCGCGACCGTTTCATCCTGAGCAAGGGCCACGCCGCCACCACCCTCTACGCCGCTCTCGCCCTCCACGGTTTCCTGCCGATGGAGGAGTTGGAAACAACCTACGCGCATCCGGGCTCGCGCCTTCCCGAGCACCCGAGCTGGCGCTGCGTGCCCGGCGTGGAAGCCTCCACTGGCTCGCTCGGCCACGGGCTGTGTGTCGGACTCGGCCTCGCCCTCGGCCTGCGGATTCGACGTTCGCCCGGCCGCGTCTTCGTCCTCATGAGCGATGGCGAATGCAACGAAGGCAGCGTGTGGGAAGCCGCCATGGCCGCTCCCGCCTGGGCGATCAATCCGCTCTGCGCCATCGTCGACTTCAACGGCTGGCAGGCCACCGGCCGCAGCCGCGAAGTCCTCGCGCTCGAGTCCATCGACCGCAAGTTCGAGGCCTTCGGCTGGCGCACGTGCCGTGTCGACGGACACGACCTCGCCGCACTGCGCGCCGCGCTCGCCGGCTTCGGCGAAGATCCCACCGATCGCCGTCCGCTCGCAATCATCGCCGACACCGTGAAAGGCCGCGGCGTCTCCTTCATGGAGGACGACAACAACTGGCACTATCGCCTCCCCACCGCCGACGAAGTTCGCCGCGGGAAACTCGAACTCGGACTTTCCACCCCATGAGAGACGCCTTCGCCAAGATCGTTACCGAGCTCGGCCGGCAGGACGAGCGCCTCGTGCTCCTCAGCGGCGACATCGGCAACCGGATGTTCGACCAATTCAAGGAGGAGCATCCGGACCGCTTCTACAACTGCGGCGTCGCCGAGGCCAACATGGTGAGCATGGCCGCCGGTCTCGCCATGGCCGGATTCCGGCCGTGGATCTACACGATCGCTTCGTTTCTCACCTACCGTCCGTTCGAGCAGATCCGGGTCGACGCCGCCTACCACGGCCTACCGATCGTCTTCGTCGGTACCGGTGCCGGCCTCTCCTACGCCACGAATGGTCCCACTCATCACTGCCTCGAAGATATCGCGCTTTATCGTGTCCTCGGCGGCTTCCGCATCGCCTGCCCCGGAGACGCCCTCGAGGTGTCCGCCTGCGCTCGCGAACTCCAGAACGCCCCGGGCCCCGCCTATCTGCGGCTCGGCAAAAAGGGTGAACCGAAGATCTTCACCGAGCCGCCCGCCGCCCCGCTCGGTCGCGCGCGGCAGATGCGTCCCGGCCAGCACGCTGCGCTGCTCAGCACCGGAAACCTCCTCCCCGAAACCACGGCCGCCTGCGCCCAACTCGCCGCACGCGGTCTCGATGTCGCCCACTGGCATTTTCCGTGGGTCCAGCCAATCGATGCAGACGCCCTCGCCGAGGTCTTCGCCAGCGTGCCGCTCGTCGTGACCGCCGAGGAGCACTGCATCGACGGCGGCTTCGGCTCGCTCGTCGCCGAGTGGCGTGCCGAGCAAGTATCCGGCGCTCGCCTGCTGCGCGCCGGCACCCCACGTCGTTTCCTCCACGTCGCGACCGAGCAGGCCCACGCCCGCCACGAGTGCGGCATCGACGCCGCCGGCCTCGTCGCACGCATCGAAGCCGCCCTCGCCGAACAGACCGCTCGCACGCTCTCCGTCTCCTGAATCCCCGCCATGGCCGAACTCGATTTCATCTCCCTCGTCCACAAGTCGACGAAGCGCGACTACCTCGCTCGCGTCACCGAGTACCCGAAGGCCCAAGCCGCCGGACTCGCCCGCCAGTGGGGCTACGATTATTGGGACGGCGACCGCAAGACCGGCTACGGCGGCATGCGCTACGATGGTCGCTGGCGAAAAGTCGCCGATGCGATGGTCCAGCACTACGGCATCAAGCCCGGCGACCGCATCCTCGATGTCGGCTGCGGCAAGGGCTTCCTCCTCTATGATTTCACGCAGGCCGTACCGGGCGTGTCCGTAACCGGCCTCGACATCTCCAACTACGCGCTGGAAAACGCGAAGGAGGAGGTGAAGGGCAACCTCGTCGCCGGCAACGCCACACGGCTTCCGTTCCCCGACAAGAGCTTCGATTTCATCGTCTCGCTCAACACCCTGCACAACCTCCCGCCGGAGCAGCTCGTCGCCGCCCTGCGCGAGATCGAACGCGTCGGCCGCGGCGGCAAGTTCCTCTGCGTCGAGTCCTACCGCAACGAGGAGGAAAAGGTGAACCTGCTGTATTGGCAGCTCACCTGCGAAACCTTCGCCCGCCCCGCCACCTGGGAATGGTATTTCCAGCTCGCCGGCTACACCGGCGACCACGGCTACATCTTCTTCGAATGAAAACCCCCGCCGCCATCCTCGTCGAACAGCGCCGGCCCCTCGAACTCGCCGAGGTCGAGATTCCCGCGCTCGGTTTCGGTCAGGTGTTGGTCGAGCTCAGGACCAGCCGCATCTGCGGTTCGCAACTCGGCGAAATCGACGGCGTGAAAGGCCCCGACAAATGGCTGCCGCACCTCCTCGGCCACGAAGGCGGCGGCATCATACGCGAAGTCGGCCCCGAGGTCACCCAGGTGCGCCCCGGCGACCATGTCGTACTCCATTGGCGACAAGGCGCCGGCATCCAATCGCGCGCTCCGGTCTACGACTGGAACGGCCGCCGCGTGAACGCGGGCTACGTCACCACCTTCAACCACTGGGCCGTCGTCTCCGAAAACAGGCTCACAAAGATCCCCGCCAACTTCGACCTCGAGATCGCCGCCCTCCTCGCCGACACGCTCACCACCGGCTTCGGCGTCATCAACCGCGACGCCGCCGTGCGCATCGGCGAGAGCGTCGTGCTCTTCGGCGCCGGCGGAATCGGCTCCGGAGTGTTGCTCGGCGCCAAGCTGGCCGGGGCCCACCCGATCGTCGCCGTCGATCTCCACGCGCACAAGCTCGACCAGGCCCGCGCGTTCGGCGCCACGCACACCTTCCGCGCCGACACCCCGCAACTCGACGACGCGATCCGCGCGATCGTCGGCCCGGCGGGCGCCGATGTCGTCGTCGACGGAACCGGCCGCCCCGAGGTGATCGAGCGCTGCTACGCCCTCACCCAGCCGCACGGCCGCACCGTACTCTTCGGCGTGATGCCGCACGACAAACGCGTCACGATCCACACACTACCCCTTCACCACGGCAAGATGCTCACCGGCTCCGAGGGCGGCGGCAGCCAACCGGCCGACGACATCCCCCGCCTCGTGCGCATGATCCGCGACGGCCGTTTCGACCCGAAGCCCATGGTCACCCACCGCGGCCCGCTCTCCGCCGTCAATGACCTCATCGCCCGCCTGCGCGCCGGCGAGGTCCTCCACGCCATCCTGCATTTTCCCTCCACCTAAACCCGCGACCGCTGAACCTCCATCATCGCGCACCATGGGTATCGCCACCGGCACCTTCCAACAGCTGCTCCAGGAACATCGCCAGAGGCCGTTCACCGGCCGCCTGCTCACACTGGGCAAACAGGACATCTACCTGACCGCGCAGGATCTCAGTTTCTGGACCGCCTACTATGGCGTTCCCACGGTGGGCGGGCCCGAATTCGAGTACTCGGCCAAGCCCGACTTCGCCGCGCTCGGCCGGCTCTCCGACCGCGAGGTCTTCCGCCGCCTCGGCGCCACCCTCGAGTCCCTCGACGCCTCGGACTACGAAGGCTGCGATCACGTGGCCGACCTCAACTCACCCCTTCCGCCCGAGCAGCTGCGCGGGCGCTACGACCTCGTCCTAGACACCGGAACCTTCGAGCACGTCTTCCACCTGCCCAACGCCTTCCAGTTCTGTCACAGCCTGCTCAAGGAAGGCGGCCGGATGGTCCACATGTCGCCGCTGAGCAACTATGCCGACCATGGTTTCTACATGCTCTCGCCGACGCTCTACCACGACTTCTACGAGACCAATGGCTGGCGCATCCTGCAGATGAAAGTCATCCGCCATTCCAAGGCGCACGACACCGAACCCTACTGGACCGCCGATTACTCACCCGAACACTTCAACGCGCTCAGTTTCGGCGGGCTCGACGGCGCCCTCTATCAGACCTTCGCCGTGGTCGAGAAACTCCCAGGCGCCACCGCGGACCGGATTCCGCAGCAACGGGCCTATCGGCTTCACGCCTGGACCGGGTCCGCAGCCGCCGGTCCCACCCTGACCGGGCCGGTGGCCTCCCATGTTGGACGCCGCATCGCGGAGCGCCTCGCCCAATACGCCAACTGGATCCGGCCGCTCGCCGGCACGGCCCCGCGCATCGTGATCTACGGCGCCGGCGGCCACACCTCGGCGCTCCTGCAAGCTTGGCGCGGGTTCCAGTTGCCGGAGCCCGATTGCATCGTGCAGACCGCACCACCAACCACCCCGACCTTCGAGGGCTTGCCGCTCCTCGCGTTCGCCGATCTTCCCGCCCGCGGCACCCCGGGGCTGATCGTCCTTTCCTCGCAACGCTTCGAGGCGGAAATGGCCGCCGCCTGCGCCCGCGCCTTCCCCACCGTTCCGATGCTGCGTTTCTGGTCCTGAGTGCCTCGACAGCCATGGCCGCGCCCCGCCTCCATATCGGTATCGATCTCGATAACACCATGGTGTGTTACGATGAGGTCTTTGCCCGCCGGGCCGCGACGCTCGGTCTTGGCTGCGTCGAGCCTCGCGCCGCAAAGACACTCCTGCGGAACACGCTCCGCAGCTGCCCCGGAGGCGAGGTGGCGTGGACCGAATGTCAAGGCGAGGCCTACGGCCCCGGCCTCGTTAAGGCCCGTCCATTCCCCGACACCCGCGAGGTAATCGCCGGTTGGTTGCACGCCGGCCACACCATCTCCGTCATCAGCCACAAGACTCGCTTTGCCGCCCTCGGACCGGCGCACGATTTCCACGCAGCCGCCCGTGTCTGGTTCGAGCACTGGTTCGGCGATCTCCCGCTGCAACTCTTCCTCGAGCCTACCCGCTGGGCCAAACTCCGCCGGATCGAGAGCCAGCGCTGCGATGTCTTCGTCGACGATCTTCTGGATCTCCTCGAGGAGCCGGCTTTCCCGGCTGGCCCGAAACGCATCTGGTATTCTCCGGACAATTCCATCTCTGCCTGTTCGCCAGCGATCTCTCGCGCCGCCTCGTGGGCTGGAGTCGCCGCAATCGTCGACCAGCTCGCGCCCGCACCTTGCACCGTATCGACTTGCCACCGCGGTGATGCATTCACCGGCGACCCCGCCCCGGTCTTCTCGGCCCTCGTCGCCGCGCACCTCAGCACGACGTTGGTGCGCTGGGAGAAACTGGCGGGAGGCATCAACAACCTCAGCGCCCGACTCACCCTCGGCGACGGACGCGAGATCGTCGGGAAAATCTACCGTCGTTCTTCCCTAGACCCCCGCGACCGCCTCCGCCACGAGACCGCATTTCTCGGCCTCCTGGAGGAGGCCGGCATCACGTGCGTTCCGCGTGTGCTCGCCATCGATGAGGACCTCGGCGCCGCTCTTCACACTATCGTCCCCGGCCGGCGCTGGCCTGACAACGAACCTGCGCCGGCCGCATTCTGGGCGCAGTGCAACGATTTCATCGCGGCTCTTCAGCGCGCTGCCGCGCTCCCCGCCGCGCAGGCGCTGCCACTCGCCGCCGAATCGGCCCTCACGCTGCAGGAACACCTGGCATGGGTTCAGGAACGCCGCGATCTGTGGCTCGGCCGGGCGCTTGATGGTGCCCTGCCCGCCCCCGCCGCCCAGCTCGTGCTCGACGACCTTGAGCCCACCTACGCGCAGCTCGCCCGCCGGGTGATCGCGCATCCGGATTTCCAGACACGCCTCGATTGCTCCACGCTCATCCTCTCGCCGTCCGACTTCGGCCTGCACAACGCGCTCGTGGCCGACGACGGCACGCTCGGCTTTGTCGACTTCGAATACGCCGGCTGGGACGACCCTGCCAAGACCGATGCCGACTTCTCCCTGCAACCCCGCCACGCCGCCGGTCGCCCACCGACCATTGCGAGCCTCGACGCTCGCCTCGACCGCACGAACGCCCGCACTGCACTCCTCCGCGAACTCCTCGCCCTGAAATGGCGTTACATCGTCCTTACGGCCACCGTCTCCCGCGAAAACACCCCGGCGCCCTGCGCCACCGCGACCTGAACCGCCCATCATGAGCACCCACGAAACCCGCGAACCCCAATACCAGGAACTGCTGCGCCGCCAACAGGAGAAGGGCCTCGCCCGTTTCGGCCTGATGTCGAGCCAGGTGTACTTCGACGACCCCAAGCGCCTCACCTTCCTCCTCTCACGCTACAAATTCGTCAGTAAGATGCTCGAGGGCACCGCCCACGCGCTGGAGATCGGCTGCGCCGACGCCTTTGGCTCTCCCATCGTGGCCAAGGCCGTGCAGAAGCTCACCGCCGTCGACTTCGACCCTCTCTTCATCGCCGACGCCCGCGAGCGCACCGACCCGGCTCTCGACATCGACTTCCGCGTCGCCGACCTCCTCGCCGGCCCCGTCGCGCCTGGCGGCTTCTCCGCCGTATACGCCTGCGATGTGCTCGAACACATCCGGCCGGAAGACGAAGACCGCTTTCTTGCCAACGCGACCGCCGGCCTCATGGTCGATGGTGTCGCCATTTTCGGGATGCCGTCACTCGAGTCGCAGACCTACGCCTCGAATCAGAGCAAGGAAGGCCACGTCAACTGCAAGACCGGGGCCGCGCTCAAGGCCACCCTCCAGCGCCACTTCACCAACGTCTTCCTCTTCTCGATGAACGACGAGGTCGTGCACACCGGCTTCTCGCCGATGGCCCACTACCTCTTCGTCCTCGGCTGCGGCCCCCGCGCGGCGGCGAACCGCTGACCGCCATGGCTGCCGTTGAACAGACGATCACGCCCGCCGCCATCGTCGCCGATCCTCCGGCCCACGATACCGGTGTGCTGCGCTGGTTCTGGCAGCCTGCGTTGGCGAGCATGGGCCGCCCGCCGATACGGTCGTTCGCTTCGACCGACCTCGGTGCATTGGAGACCCTGCCGACGGACTCGGCCATTTGCGTGTTTGGCGATGCCCTATTTCACCTCCCGGGCGACCGTCTGCGCACGCATCGGATTTTCTGGTTCGCCGAGGATCTGGCGGCGATGGGCCGGGTGACCGAAACCCATGTCGTCCAACTCGCGCGGATCTTCTCGCCGTTCTTCCCCGACGAATGGGCGCAGGTATCCACGCTGGATCCAACCGCGCTGGGTGCCGCGTTTGCCAAGACCGTGTTCATCCCCTCGCCCCCGCAGGACCCTTCGTGCTCGCCGGATTCGGTGCGCCCGCCCGCCGTTAGATTTTTCACGCTGCAGGAGCTGCGGGACGCGGTGGTGTGGTTCGCGCAACCGAACCAGCCCGGCCGCGCAATCGACGCCGCTGCTGCGATGGCGGCAATGCTCCAACAGGACGCGCCCCACGGCATCTGGATCCTCCACGCGCCGGCCGGTGGTTGGAGTCCATCGGCATCGCGCCAGCTATGGACCGCGGCCTGCGGTGGCGTACCGGTAATCTCTGCCTCGCTCCGCGACGGGTGTCGGCAGGCGATCGCTCTGCAGCGGATCCCAACTCATCCCAGCGCGAACTCCCGTCACGATTCGCTGGCGGGAACCGTTTCTCTCGGCAGACACCCGCTACGAACCACCGTCTCCGTGGGAGATTTTCCGATATCCGGCTTCATCGTCGACAAGCATGATGCGGCCAAACTGCTCCGCTCGTCACCAGAGAGGGAGGGCGGTGCTCTTTTCGCAGATGGCGAGCTCACTCCGTGGCTCGCATGGACCGCGGCGATGATCGACGCCCATCTGGAGTCGGTCTTTCCACCACCGGAACGCGAACGCGCCCTCGCCCGTTGTCGCCGTTTGCTGCCCGCGCCCGACGCCGCCAGTGGCAGGACCACAGGATCGCTTACCAGCTACCTCGCAAGCTGGGGCGGGCGCCCATTCGACGCCACGGCGGTCGCCCGTTTTCTCGAGCGGGCATCGCTTTGCCCGGAGGAAGTGGCGCTGTTGCGCCAACACCTGTTGGAACGATCCCCCCATGCTCCGTGGCAGACTGTCATTGATGCGCTCTGGCGCCTGCCGATGCGCGAACTCTACCTCGACCAATCGCCGCGGACACTCCAGTTGGTGCACGCCTCGCTGGAGCTGTTGAAACCACCCACGCCCGAAGGCGGTCGCGAGGTCGAGCTCATCCGCCTCTGGTGTCTGGCCGTCGCGCGGGACTGCGCCGCCTTCTCCGCGAACGTTGCCCGCTGGGCATCGCTCCACGGTGCGCGCCACGTGCTCTCCGCAATCGATTATGCCTTCGCCGCCGACCTCCAGTGGGACTTCCCGCAAGTCGATGTGGCGGCCGCTCCCACAGGCGCTCTACCTGGCGGCGTATTGCTCGCCGCCGCCGCGGCCTACAGTTCCCGCGCGTCGTGGGCGATCACAGACACCTGCCTGCAACGTCTCCACGAGGAACACCCGAACTTCTTCCTCAATGCCGGGGACATTCATCCCTGGAACAAGCACGTCCTGCTTGCACGCCTCCTCCACCAGCAAGGCTGCGAATCCGAGGCTGCCGCCGCGCTGGACTGGGCTCGGGCGACCGACCTCGGGTGCGCCGACCAGGAGCGCATCCTCGCGCGCACGCCCTGCCCTTCTGCCGTCGGGGCGTACCGTCTCCCGCGTTTCGCCGCACCGTGGTCGACCGCCACGAATCCGCCATGTCCAACCCCACCGCAGTGATCACCGGTGCCAGCCGCGGCATCGGCCGCGCCTGCGCTCGCGCCCTCGCATTCGGCGGATGGCAACTCGTGCTCTCCGGCCGCAACCAGAACGCATTGGCCGCACTCGCCGCCGCCCTGCCGGGCGAGGGCCACGTCGCCCTCGCAGCGGACCTCCTGACTTCTTCAGGACGCGACGTTCTGCTCCGCGAGATCGAAAAGCGTGTACCCGAGGCGACGGTCCAATGCCTCGGTGGCCGCGTGCCGACCACAGTGCCGTGCGACCAGTGGGAATCCACCATGGCCGTGAATTTCCACGCGGTCGTAGCCGTCGACGAGTTGATCATCCCGCACCTTCTCGCCCGCGGTTCAGGCACCATCGTCCATCTATCGTCCTCCGCCGCGGTTCACGGCCGCGCCCAACCGGCTTATGCCTGCGCCAAGGCCGCACTGAACCGCTACATCGTCACCCGCGGTCGCGAATGCCTGCCCCGGGGAGTCAGCATCAGCGGCCTCATGCCGGCCGCGGTCGAAGGCGACGATAACGATTGGGCACGCGCCCGCACCGCCGATCCCGAACGCTACGCCCGCATGTGCCAAGGGCAGAGCCTCGGCCGCCCGCAGACCACCGACGAGGTCGCCGCCGTCGTCGCCTTCCTCTGCAGCCCCACCGGACGCCTCTTCGGCGGCTGCGTTCTCCCAGCCGATTCCGCTCTCGACACCTGAAAAGCAGCGCGTCTTGCGATCATGCCACGACCAGAAATGACCGAGCCGCCCACGCTCACCATCGCAGTTTGCACCTTCAACAGAGCGCCGCTGCTGGCTCGGATGCTCGCCTCGATTCGGCGCCAGAGCCGGCAGGACTTCGATGTCATCATTCTCGACGACTGCTCGACCGACGGCACGCGTGCACTCTGCGAGCCGCTCGTCGGCGAGCGACTGCGCTACGTGCGCAACCCAACCAACCTCGGGTTCAACGCCAACTACAATCAAGCGCTCACGCTCGCGACCTCGTCCTATGTTCTGCTCACCCACGACGATGACTACATGGACCCGGACTTCGTCGCCTACCTCCTCTCCGGTGTCGCCCGGCACCCAGACGCTGTCCTCGTTACAACCAATGTCAGGCTCGTCGACGAAACCGATGGTCACAGCCTCGTTTTCCCGGCACCGCTCGCCGGCGTCCAGGCCGACAAGGCTGCCCGTTCGCCGATCGCGCTCAAACTAGCTAACGACGCCATATTCGGGCCCGGAGAATTCTGGAGCGCCCACTACGACGGACGGACGAGCCTTTTTTGCCCCACCTTCTGCTTCGCCCGCCAGCGGACGATTGATGCGAAGATTGCGTTCGAGCCGATCGGCCCCGGCTCCGACACCTTGATCGGCCTGCGCGTCAATCTCTCCGGCATAGTGGTCGTACTCGCCGAGGCGCATTTCAACGTCTGCATCCATTCCGGCCAAGACCACACCAGCGTCATCAACGACCTCACCGCGGGCTATCGCCTCGACCGCGTGGCCGCCCCGTTGTTGGCCGCCACACCACGGCTCGCCCCATATCATGAAGCACTGACGTTCAACCTGACTTACCATTTCGCCAAGGCCGCCGCCGCCACTCTGCTCGGCATGCGCTCCCCTCTGTCACCAGATGTCGATGGCACGCCGGAGGAGCGTTACGCACGCCTCTGCGCGACCATTCCAGTCGGCTTCGCGCCGGCCGTCTTCTCCAGCGGCCGCAACCGCGTCGCAGCTCGACTGTTCGCGCACGAGCATTTGCTCGCGTCCATCCCGCGCATTGACGCCGAAGATTGGGTTCAACGAATGCCACAGCTCACTCCGCACCTCCGCCGCTGGCATCTCGCAAACTTCTCCACGCTCGATCGCCTTGATGATCTGCTCGCCATCCCCGATCGCCTGGCCGCGGCCTGCCCGCACTTCCTGCGGAACCGCACGATCGTCGTATGGGGCGCCTCCTATCTGGGCCTCATCATTGTCGAGGTCCTCCGCCGGCTGCAGATTCCGATCGCCGGACTCGTCGACCGGAATCCCCGCATGCATGGCGGGCGTTACCGCGATCTGGTCTGCCGCGGTTGGCCAGAAACGCTGGAGACGATCGCCCCCGTCCGGGGCGAGCTTCTGATCCTCACCGGAGTCGAAGGAGCTCTCGACGTCGAGATCGCGCTCGACCTTCTCCCGTACCGGAAGGACATCCCCCGCTTTCTTGTGCGCAGCTGGCGCACCGCGATCGACCTGATCGAGGAGGCAGCAAGCCACGTCCCCCATGTCTGAACCGCTCTTCTCCATCGCCATCGCTGCGCATAACTATGCGCACTACCTCGACGAGGCTGTGCGCAGCGTGCTCGCCCAGACCTGCGGCGATTACGAGATCCTCATTTCCGACGACCGCAGCGCCGACAACACCTTCTCCGTAGCGCAGCGCTTTGCCGAACGAGATCCCCGCGTGCGTTGCTGGCGCAACGAGCGCAACCTCGGCAGCCGCGGAAACATCAACAAGTGCTACCGCGAGGCGCGCGGACGTTTCGTCGTGCCGCTCCAGGCCGACGACGCGTTCCTCCGTCCCGACCATCTCGCGCGCATCGCCGCCGTGGTCCGCGCCCGGCCCGCGGTCGGGTTCGTGTACACCGCCGGACTGTTCGTGACCAACGACGGCGTCATCGCCCGCCGTTACCAGCCTTGGCTTGCCGACATTGTCGGGCCCGGCCGCTTCCATCTCGCCCTTTTGTCGCGCCAGCCGCCATGGCCCTCCTTCAGCGCCATCGAGCGCACACTGCTCGATCGTTTAGGCGGCGAGGACGAGGCGCTCGTGGTGGCAGACTTCGAGCTGACCATGCGGTTGGCCTGCCACACCGAGGCCGCGTTTCTGGCCGCCCCAGCAGTCGTCTCCCGCGTGCACGACCAGGCCCAGGGCATCCGTGTCGGCTGCGCCGACGAGACCGCGGTCTGCCGCAACAACCTCGCCTGCCTGCAGGCGCTCGGTCGTCGTTTCTCCGGCGATGGGTTCATCGCCCGCGTGCTCGCTGGCACGGAGACGCTCTACGCCGGCGGCCACCGCCGGGGCAACCTGCCGTTGTACAACGCCGTCCACCTTGCGGCTGTCGTCAACCCCGTGGTCGCCCGCTGCCGCGCCCAGCGCCGCCGCCTCGGCCTCTACGCGGCAGGCGAACACACCCGCCGCCTCTTCGAGTGGACCGATCTTCGCCCGGCCGACGTCGTCTGCGTGATGGACGGTAACCCCGCCCTGCACGGCACCGCCGTGGCAGGTTGCCGCATCGTTCCGCCCGCCGCCGGCCTCGTCGCTGCCCTGGACACCGTCATCATCTCCTCCGCCTCGCAGCAGGACGAGATCTACGCGGCACTCCACCTTGCCATGCCCGCTACGACCGAATTGGTGACACTCTATCCGCGCCAGTTTGTCGGCGCCGATGAGGCGCGAGCGCAACTGCACCCTCTTGCTCTGATGGCGGGCTGAACGCCGGCCTCAAGCGGTCCCTGGAAACGCCGATAGCATAGCTTGCCCTGACACATTCGCTCATGGACATCGACCACCTCATCGTCGGCTCCGGCCTAACCGGCGCGGTGATCGCTCGCACGCTTGTCGATGCCGGGCAGTCCGTGCTCGTGGTCGACCGGCGGAGCGACATCGGCGGCAATGTCCACGATCACGTGCACGCGAGCGGTGTTCGCATCCACACCTATGGCCCCCACTACTTCCGGACCAACAGCCCGGAACTGTGGGCCTTCGTAAACCGCTTCAGCCCGTTCTTCCGCTACGAACCGGCATTGAAGTCGTTCGTCGATGGCGCCTACGAGAACTGGCCGATCGCCGCCAGCTACATCCGTCGCACGATCGGCCCGACATGGGCTGCCGGCTTCACCGGAGCGACTCCCCGCAATTTCGAGGACGCTTCGCTCTCGATGATGCCGACGCTGATCTACGAGAAGTTCGTCAAAGGCTACTCCGAGAAGCAATGGGGCGTGCCGGCCCGCACACTCTCCGCCGAACTCGCCCGCCGCTTCGATGTGCGCGAGGACGATGAACCGCGGCTCATGCGCCACCAGTTTCAAGGCATTCCCGAACACGGCTACACCGCTTTCATGCGTGCGCTGCTGGCCGGCATTCCGGTGGTCTTGAACTGCGACTACCTCCGTCATCGCGCCGAATTCCGTCCACGGCGCTCCACCATCTACACGGGCCCGATCGACGAATTTTTCGGCTTCGACCTCGGTCGCCTCGTCTACCGCGGTCAGCAGCGCGCACACGAGTACCGGACCGACACCGACTGGGCGCAGCCCTGCGGCCAAGTGAACAATCCCGACCCCGCCAACGGTCCCCACATCCGCACCCTCGAGTGGAAGCACATGATGCCGCGCCCCGATGCCGAACGCATCCGCGGCACCGTGCTCACCCGCGAGACCACGATCACGCCTTCCGATCCCGACGGCTACGAGTACCCCTTCCCCGATGCCGCCAATCAGCGCCTCTACCAGACCTACCGCGCCCGCGCCGAACTGATCCCCGACCTCCTGATCTGCGGCCGCCTCGGCGAATACCGCTACTACGACATGGACCAGGCCATCGCCCGCGCGCAGTTGCTCGCATGCCGCCTGCTCCAGCCCCGCGCGGCCGAAACCTACGTCGCCACCGGTTGACCAACACCATGGCCCGTACGCTCGGAGTTGTCATTCCGCACTTCAACGACAGCCGGTTCCTCGCTGAGGCTGTCGGTTCCTGTCTCCTCGGCGAACGTAGCCCCGACCGTATCCTGATCGTCGATGACGGTTCCTCGCCTGCAGAGTTCGCAGCGGTCGAGAGTATGATTGCGGGCAGCGTCGATGGCGCCTCCACGCGGATCGATCTCCTTCGGCACACCGAGAACCGCGGCGTCGTGGCAACGCTCAACCATGGTCTCGCCGCGATCGGTACCGACTACGTCCTCTTCCGCGCCGCCGACGACCGGACCCTGCCCGGCTATTTCGCCGCCATCATGACTCGGCTCGAAGCCTCGCCGACCACCGCTCTCGGCGTCGCCGACCAGCGCTACTACACCGAATCCCCTGCAACCGGCGTCGATGAGCCCCTCGGACTACCGCGCGACGGCTACTTCTCGCCCGACGAACTCGCCCGCCATCTCTCCGCGACGCGCATCATTCACAGCGGCGCGACGATCTTCAACCGAAGCCTCCTCGCGGCTGTCGGCGGCTTCGATCCCGCCGTCGATCTCTATCACGATTGGTGGGCCTGCCACCAACTCGCGCTCCGCCACGGGCTCGTCTATTGGCCGCACCCCGGCACCGCCTTCCGCCTGCGCGCCGATTCCGTGAGCAGTCGTTGCTATCAGGATCTCGCCCGCGCCCACCGCTCGACCGCCGCGGTGCAGGACCGGTTGAACCAGGAATCTGGTGACGTCCGCGCCCGCTTCGAGCGCGCGCACCTCCTCGATTTTTTCGCATCGATCGACCAACGCACCACCATCGCCACGCCGGCCATCGACACGGCTCCGACAGGCGGGATCGAGGCGGTCCTGAGCCGTCGACTCGCCGAGTTTGCTCCCACGCTCCGCCAAGTCGCCGGCCACATCTTCATATTCGGCGCTGGAAACCACACCCGCGCACTGCTTCGCGAATGGCGGCGCCTGGATCTGCCGCGGCCCGCCGGAATCGTCTCCAGTCAGCCAGCGGAATCCGCCTTCGAATCGCTCCCTGTCTCGACGCCTCAATCCCTCGCGCTTGGGGCGAGCGATGTGCTCATTCTCTCATCGAAGAGTTTCGAGGAAACAATGGCCGCCATCGCGGCCGAGACCCAGCCGCTCACCCCGCGCCTCTCCTTCTGGAACCCTGGTCTGACCACACTCTCCCCCGCCGCGGTCGAGGCGTGAGACTGCACGCTCCGATCACCGGGTCGTGTGCCGGATCCACGCGGCCCAGCACCGGCCGAGCCAACGTGCCGGGTAGCCCAGCAAGATCTCGGTCCACCAACGAAGCGACCAGCCCGATCGCGTAACCGGGATCAGGGTGCGCGAGTAAGAGGCCAGATACCAGCTCGCGGGGCGTAGTCCACAACAGGCGCGCATGACGTTCGCATAGCCGCTGCCATCGCGGTTGCCGACCGGCACGACGACCGCCGCCAGCGGTTCAGGATACTCGATCGCCTCGGAAAAACCATCGGCGCCGGTCGCGTACGAAACCACCTCAGCAATCCGTGGATCGGCGCGCAATTCCCCGAGGCGTCCCGGATTGGTAACGACAACGAGCGGATGCTCCGGCCATCTGGACCGGCATGCGTCCAGCACGGCGGAAAGTTTCTCCACCGAGACCGTGCGTACGATGAGGACCGGGGCTTTCATCCTAAATGAAACAGTTGGGCACAGAGGCCGCGGAGATAAGGCAGGAGAGCACAGAGAGTCGGGATCAATACGCACCAGCAATAACGTCTCATCAGTCGGGTGAGCGCATCGAGGCACGCCTCGGCCCTACCAAGTATTTCTCTGTGATCTCCCTCCGCCTCTCTTCTGCCTCTGTGGCCTGTTTGAACTGCCGTTTCTCGGTTCATCCTAGAAAGGAAAACGGCGCCCGCAGATCGACCGCCATACTCTGGAACTGCCCCGTGCCGAGCGGTGCGCGCACCGGCTTTACCCGGTGCATGCGGGTGGCTGCGCGCACAGCCCCGATGTAGGCCGTCGTCCGATGCAACGCGCTGTAAAGCAGCGCTTGGCCGAGAAACCGTTCGGTCAACTCGCCGGCCATCGCGATCGGCGCGTGCCGCAGAATGAACAAAAACAGGTTCCGGCAATAGTGGTACGCGTGCCGTCGGCTGCTGCGGTTGAGTGGTGTCGCGCGGTGCACCACCACAGCCGAGTCGCACCTCGCCAGTTTGAATCCCGCGAGCAGCGCTCGCGCGGTGAGGTGCGTCTCCACGCCCCATAAAAACAGATCCTCGTCGAGACCGCCGAGCCGCTCGATCAGCTCGCGCCGCAGCAGCCCGCCCGCCTCGTGGAAACCGGCGTACGGCGCCAGCACCGGCGCCGTCACCCCCGGTTCGTTACAGGTCGGCCGCGCCCGCACCGAGCAGGTGATGGCCGCGAAGTCCGGCCCCGTCGCCAGCGCCGTCGCCAGCGGCCCGAACGTGCCCAATTCCGGACAGCTGTCGTCGTCGAGCGAGAGCACCCACTCGCCCCGCGCTGCGCGATACGCCTGGTTCAGTCCCGCGACCCCAAGATTCCCGCCCGTCTCGATCAACCGCACCTCTGGAAACTCCCGCCGCACCATCGCCGGCGTGCCATCGGTCGATGCGTTATCGGCTACGATTATCTCCCCCCACAACGGCCCGCGCTCCAGCAGCCCCCGCAGCGTGATCCGCAACTCCTCCCGCCGGTTGCAGCTGAGGATCGCCACGCTGACGCGACCCAGTGGAGACAGGGGACTCATCGCTGCCGATGATGGAATTCCTCCTCCACCGGGCGACGCATTTTTGCGCCACCCCCGCTCTTTGCCACACGGTCCGCCTCACTTGTTGTTTGATCCTCCGTGCTCTCCTCCCTCTCTATGTCCTCTGTGACTGCCTCCGTGGCCCACCCCTTCCTCTTCCTCGACCGCGATGGCACGCTCATCGTCGAGAAACATTTTCTGGCCGATCCCGCTGGCGTGGAGCTTTGCACCGGCGCAGCCGAGGGGCTGAAGCGCCTGCAATCCGTCGGTTACCGCTTCGTGATGATCTCCAATCAGAGCGGCATCGCGCGCGGGATCCTCACCGAGGAACAGGTTCGCGCCGTCAACGCCCGCATGGTCGCACTGCTCGCCGCGCACGGCATCGCACTCGCCGGAATCTATTGGTGCCCGCACGGCCCAGCCAACCAGTGCGCCTGCCGCAAGCCCGCTCCCGGCATGATCCACCGCGCGGTGTCCGAACTCGGCGGCGACCTCCGCGGCGCCTGGGTGATCGGAGATCGCGACGCCGATCTCAACCTCGCTCGCGGCCTCGGCCTCCCGAGCCTGCTCGTGCGTACCGGTTACGGCTGCGAAACCGAGCTCCGCCTGCTCGAGCGCCCCACCGGAGTCGTCGACAATCTCGACGCCGCCGCCGACTTTATCCTCTCGCGCAGCGCCTGAAGCCCGAAGTGCGAGC
>DATGXO010000080.1:0-51012 GCA_035298965.1 Opitutaceae bacterium
CCGCGCGCGAGCGCCGGATCGTGTTCATCGGCGACCACCAGCGCGTGAGCTGGACCGGCGCCCGCTTCGACCGGCCGTTGCCTGCTGGCATCGCGGTGGAGTTCGCCCCGGTCGCCGCGCCGGTGACGGATCAGCTCGCGCTCGCGAAACCGACCGTGCGGCGCGACGCATCCGGCGCGCTCGTCGCCGAGGTGCAGGTGACGTCGTACGCCGCCGGCCCGGCGCGGCGCACGTTGCGCGTATTCGGGGAGGACAATCTCGCTGCGCTCGCCGAGTCCCCGGTGGCGCTCGCCGCAGGCGAAATGCGGGCGGTGCAGTTCACGCTGCCGGCTGCGACGAAGGCGCGTTGGCTGCGGTTCGCGCTCGGGGAGGACAGCGCGTCGGCCGACGACACCGCCTACGCGCTCTGCCCGGAACCGCCGCCGAGGGGCGCGGCGGTGGTGTTGCTCGATCCGGCCCCGGCGGGCGGCGACGATTTCGTGGGAGCGGCCTTGGCGGCGGCGGCCGAGGTGCCGCCCGGCTTCACGGTGCAGGCGCCGCCGGCCACTGCGTGGCCGTTGGTGAGCGTGGCACTGTTGCGCAACGCGGCTTCGTTCGAAGGGGAGAAACGGCGGCGGCTCGACGCGTTTCTCGCCGCGGGTGGTCGCGGCCTCGTGCTGGTCGATGCGGCGATCGCGGCGACGCCGTGGTGGAAAGCCCATGGCATCGCGCTCTCGGCCGGCGACGAGGCGGTGCGGAAGTGGCGCGTGCGCGATTGGGCGCTCGATGAGCCGCTCGTCGCCGAGCAGGCGGAGAACGGCCTGCGGACGTTGCTCGGCTGGGAATTTCGCCGTGGCTGGAAGCTCGGTCGCGGCGCGGCCGAGCCGCTCGCGTTCTGGCAGGACGACTCGGTGGCGATCGGCACGGTGTCGGTCGGCGCCGGCCGGCTGGTCGTGTGCGGTTTCGCGGCGGATCGGCGCGACGGCGACTGGCCGATCGCGGGCGGATTCCTGCCGTTTCTCCACCGCACGCTGCGGTATCTCGCGACGCAACGTGCGGCTGAGGCGCCAACTCCCGCCATGCACGTGGGCGAGCCGATCACGTTGCCCGAGGGCGCCGGCGAATGGCGCGCCCTGGCCGGCCCCGCCGCCGCGATCCCCGCGACGACGGCGAGCGGCAGCATCACGCCGGCGCGGCCGGGCGTGTACACCTTCGCGCAGGGCGAGCACTCTCGCTTGTGGGCGGTGAACGTCGTGCCCGAGGAGAGCAATCTCGCTCCGTGGACGCAGGGGCAGCCGTGGCGGAATCTGGTGAACCCCGCGCGCCCGGCGGAGCAGGCGGAGTCCGAGCGCCGGGCGTTGGCGGCGGACGATGCCGAGCAGCGCAGCGGGCTGTGGTGGTGGTGCCTGGCGGCGATGGCGCTGGCGAGCTTGGTGGAGATCACGTTGGCGAACCGCACCGTGCGATGAATACGAGCGACCCGCATTCCCCCGAACACGCCCTGGCGCTGCTGCGTGTCAGCCACCGGCGGCGGCGACTGCTGCCGTTGTTGGTGGCGCTCACGTGCCTGTTGCTCGCGTGCTCGGCCGCGCTCGCCGAGGCGCGCGGAGTCGCGTGGCTCTCACCGCTGGCGGCGCCCGGGGCGGCGGCTGCGGGCGCGCTGGTGCTGATCTTCTGGTTGTGGAAAGTGCATGCGCTCCGCGCGGACGATGTCGCCAACGACCTCGACCGTCGCTGGGCGTTGCAATCGCGCCTCGAGGCGTCACTCGAGCTCGAGGCCGCCGACTCGGAGCTGGCGAACCGCCAACGTGCCGACGCCGCGCAGCGCCTCGGCGCGCGGCCGCCGGTGCTCGGTCTGGCGTGGGGGACGACGTGGGCGTGCCTCTGGAGCGCGGGGACGCTGCTCGTGGTTTTGTTGCTCGCCGGAATCTTCGGCGCTGGCGGCGCTGCCGGCCGTGACGGAACTGCGAAATCCGCCGAGGCTAAAACGGAGCAGCAAAAGACGGAGACGCCCGCTGCGGCCGAGCAGAAGCCGCCGCCTCCACCGGCTCCCGAGGATTTGTCCGCCGAGATCCGCTGGCTCGAGCCCGAGAGCGAAATCAAAGCGACCGCGATCGAAGAGGTGTGGCTCAAGGCCGAGGCGGAGACGCGCAGCGGACTGCGCAATCTCACGCTTGAGGTGAATATCAACGGCGAGCGCCCGGTTTCGCTCCCGCTCGCTCCGGAGACCACGGCGCCGCTCGCCGCGCCCGGCGAGCACACGATCGAGCACGGACTGCTCCTCGATGAACTGCAGGTCCAGGAGTTCGACATTGTGAGCTACCACCTGCGCGCGGAGGCGGTGAGCCGCACGTCCTCGCCGCCGCCGGTGCGTTCGCCGATCCAGTTCATCCAGATCCGGCCAGCACGAGAAGACATGATGATGTGCAAAGACGGCGGCGGCGTCTCGCCGCTGGTCGAGGCGCTCCTCCGACTGAAAATCGGTCAGCTCCGCGCGCTCAAGGAGAACTTTGTGCTTACGAACGCCACCGTGGCGCGCACCAATCCTCTCTGGCTCGAGCACAACACCCGGGTCGCTGTGGAGCAGCGCGCGCTCGCCGACCAGACCGCCGAGCTGCGGAGGCTCTCGATCCAGGAGGAGGCGTCGGCGCATTTCGTGGCGCGACTGAGCGAGATCGATCCGCTCATGCGCGCCGCCGCCGATTCGCTCGATGCGCAGATGAACGACGAGGGGCTCAAACAACAACAACAGGCGTTGGCGCTCCTCGTCGACTGCGAGCGCGAGATCCGCAAGGCGGCGGGCAGCGGCCAGCGGAAACTCGAGGATCCTTTCCGTGACAAGCAGAAGCTCGAGCTGCCGCCGCGCGATGCGACGCCGGCCGGGCAGATCGAGGAACTCGCGCAGCGTCAGGCGGAGCTCGTGGAAAATATGCGGCAGGACGGTGCGCCGGCGGAGCAATCATCCGCCACCCAGGGCGAGATCGCGCGGGAGGCGCGACAGATGGCGGGCAACTCCGAGCTGCCGGCCGAGGCCCGTAGCGCGCTCGAACGCGCCGCGGGAGCCGCCGAGCAATCTGCGCAACGCATGGCGTTGAACGATCCACGGCTGGCGCTGGCGGCGTCGGCCGAGGCGGAGAACGCGTTGCGCGAAGCGGCGCAGGAAATCGAGCGCGTCGGTCGCAGCGCCGCGTTGGCGACGCTTGAAGCGGAGCGCCGGGCGATGAACGCCGCCGGCCGTGCGGGCTCCGCGGAGGAACGCGAAGCGGGACTGCGAGACACGGCAACCCGGCTTGCCGCCTCGGCGGCCGCGCAACAGCGGACCGGTTCCGCCGCCGCGGCCGGGCAATTGGCCGGCGCCGCCGAAGCGGTGCATGCGGCGGCCGGCTCCGGACCGGGCGACGGCAAATGGGATCAGGCGGCGCAGCGTGCGGCCGAGGCGGAGAGCGCCCTCGGCCCGCGTGCGGAGACGATCCGCCGCGCGCTGCGGCAGCTCCAGCGCGGCCGGGTGGCACTGGAAAATGGTGACGCTGCCGCCGGCGTGGCGGAGGCGGAACTCGGGGCGCAATTGGCCGGCGCGCTGGTGCCCGATCCGGCGAGTCGCGCGCCAATGCGCGCGTTGATGTCGGAGTTGCGCGGCGGCAAGGAAGCCGTGGCGTTGCTGCAGGCCGCGCCGCTGCTGATTGCGGAGGTCGAGGCGCTGCTCGGCAAACTGCAGGCGCAGGGCGATCGCGACGAACGCGTGCGACGCTACGATCCCGACGCGATCGATCCGGCGTACCGGCCGGCGGTGGAGCGGTATTTCGAGCGGCTCTCGCGTGAGGAGGGAAAACGATGATCGCCGACTGGCTCGCGCAGCAATTGGCGCCCGGACGCGACGTCGTGTGGACGTTTGGCGGCCCGCTGGCGAAACTCGCGCCGGACACCGCGTGGTCGCTTCTGCTCGGCGTGGCGGTGGCGGGCGTGCTGGCGATCGGACTGAGTTACGCGCGGGCGCTCGTGCGGCCGGCGCGGCTCGCGCGCGGCGTGCTGGCGGCGCTGCGCTGCGCGTTATGGCTGGCGCTGCTGGTGGCGCTCGCGGGACCGACGCTCGTGGAGCGGAAGCTGGCCGAACCGCCGGCGCCGCGGCCGCTGGCGGTATTGGTCGACCGGAGCGGCAGCATGGTCGCGCGCGACTACCGCGGGCAGACGCGGATCGACGAGGCGCTGCGGCGCTGGCGGAAACTCGCGCCGGCGGCGGCCGCGCTGGGCGAGCCGAAGTGTTTCGCGTTCTCCGAGCAACTCGCCGAGACGGCCGGCGCGGAGCAGGCGCCCGCGGAGCTGGCGGCAGGAAACACGCGGTTGTTCGGCGCCCTGCAGGAGGTGCTCGCGCGCGCGCCGGTGGGCGGCTGGGGCGGCATCGTGGCGCTCACCGACGGTCTCGAGACCGTGGAGACCGAGACCGCCGAGCCGCTGCGCGCGACGACGCGGGCGGCGGTGGCTGCGGGCACGCCGCTGCATTTCGTGGTCGGCCGGAATGCGGAGCAGAAGGCCCGCGCCTTCTTCGTCTGGCGCGAGGCGAACGCGCCGGAGCAGGTGCCGCCGAAATCGACGTTCACCCTCACGCTCACGGCGGAGAGTTTCCAGTTCGCGCCGCGCGAGTGGCCGGTGCGAGTGACGGTTGGCGGGCGGGCCGTCGACGCGCCCGCGTTGTTCGTGAACGCCGGCCATCGCACGGCGCTCTGGCAGACGGAGATCCGGGCGGAGACGCCGGGGCCGCTGCCGATTCTCGTCGAGGCCGGCGAAGGGGAAAATCGGAGTCGCGTGCGCCTCGAGGTGGAAGTCGGCCAGCCGGCGCACCCGACGCGCGTGCTGTACTACGAGGGCGCGCCCGACTGGAGCCGGCGTTTTCTCGCCGACATCCTGCGGCGCGATCCGGCCTTCGAGTTTTCGTCGATATCGCGCATCCTCGCGAACGGCCGCGTGATGATCGGCTCGCAGGGCGCGCCCCGTGTGTTGCCGGCGAATGCGGCGGGCTTTGGCAACGTCGACCTGCTCATCCTCGCCAACCTGTCCGCGGCCGAGACGACCGAGGCGCAACAGCGCGCGGTGGCGGAGTGGGTGGGGAAGGGCGGGGCGTTGTTGTTTCTCGCGCCGGATGAGCGCGGGGCGACGGATTTCGCGGGGAGTGAGCTCGAGCGGTTGTTCCCGGTGCGGTTCGCGCCCCCGCCGGCGCCGATGGTCGAGGACGCGGCGACGATCGTCTTCCGGCAGCAGATGTGGCGACTCGGCTCCTCGAATGCGGCGGCGGAGACGCGGTTCGCCCGCGATGTGCTCCAGGAGCGCGCGCAGCCGGAGTTGCTGCGGTTCGCCTGGGAACCGCGCGGGCGCGAGCTCTTCGCGGAGGACGGCGAGCTGGTGTCACCGATTTTCCATACTTACGCGCCCGTGGCGGCGGTGAAGCCCGGCGCCGAGGTGCTCGCCCGGCATCCGCGCGAGACGATCCCCGGGTCGAGCGAGCGCGCGGTGCTGCTGGCGTTGCAGCGCTACGGCCGCGGCCAAGTGGCGGTGCTCGCGTGCGACGCGCTCTGGCGCTGGAAGCTGCAGGAGCCGAGCGGCGCGCGCACCGTGGAGCTGTTCTGGCAGCATCTGCTCGCGTGGCTCGGCCGCGACGCGCAACCCGGTTCGGGCCTGAGCTTCCCTCGCGCACCGCTATCGGCGGAGGTCGGTGCGGAGGTGCTCGTCGAAGTTGCCGGGCGCGACGCTCCGCCGGCGGGGTTGCGCGTGAATTCCGGCGAAGGCCGGGCGGACACGCTCACGCCGGAGCGCGCGGAAGGAAACTCGGCGTTCTTCCGCTGGAAGCCGTCGCGTGCGGGACTGTGGGCCCTCGAAGCGTGGACGACCGACGGCGCGCAGGCGCAGCACTGGGTCGATGTGCGCGCGGTGACGACGGGCCCGACCGGCGAGAACTCCGGTTTGCCGCCGAATCTCGGCACGCTCGAGCTGCTCGCGGGCCAGACCGGCGGCGCGGTGCTCGGGGAGACAGCGCCCGCCGCGTGGAACGAGGGTCGCGTCGCGCCGCAGATCGTGGCGGAGCGCCAGGTGGCGCTGTGGCACCGGCCGGCATTTTTCGCGCTGCTGCTCGGGCTGTTTGCGGCCGAGTTGTTGCTGCGCCGTGTTTTCCGCCTGCTCTGATTTTCGCCAACGATGAACCGCCGCCGTTTCCTCCCGTTCCTGTTCGCCGCTGCCGCTGCAGCGACCGTCTGGCCCGTCGCCGAGCTCGCGGCCGAGACCGAGAAGGTGGCGCCGCAGCAGACGTGGGCGCGGCTGCGCTTTCGCGCCGAGCGCAATGACGATGACGACTGGAACGTGCACCCGAACGCCGACCTCAATCTGATCGAGGTGATCAACCGCAACACCACTCTCAACGTGGAGCCGAAGTGGTACGTGGCGGATGTGGCGAGCCTCGAGGAGATGGTGCAGCACCCGTTTCTCTTCATGCATGCGGAGTTGCCGCCGACATTGTCCGACGCGGAGCGCGCAAACCTGCGCGAGTACCTGTTGCGCGGCGGATTCCTCTTTGCCGAGGACTGTGTGAACGGCAAGGGGCGGACCGCGGGCTGGCCGAACAACGGCGACGTGTTCTTCCAGCGGATGCGGAAGGAGCTGCCGCGCATCGTTCCGGAGGCGAAGTTCGAACTGCTCCCGAACAGTCACCCGATTTTCCACAACGTCTTCGGGTTCAAGGACGGCATGCCGCGGATGCAGGGGCGCAGCTCCGGACTGTGGGCGCTCACGCTCAACGGGCGCGTGCTCGCGCTGCTCAGCCCGTGCGACATCCACTGCGGCTGGGCCAACGGCGACCAGTGGTTCCACCCCGGCGCCGCAGCCATCGCGCTGCGCATGGGCGTGAACATCTACGTGTTCGCGATGACGCAGGGCGAGTGACGGCCGCTGGCGTGGCGCGTGCTGGAGGGTCGGTGAACGCCGCCGGGGCGGATGCGCCGCGCGGCGAGTCGTCCCTTGCTCCACGCCACACTTTTCACCGTCGCCGTCGCGCTGCTCAGCACCGCGCTGATCCTGCCGCCCGGAATTGCGCTCGGGTGGTTGCTCGCGCGCCGGCGTTGGCCGGGGAAGACCGTGGTCGAGACGTTGGTCGCGTTGCCTCTGGTGATTCCGCCGGTGGCGACAGGTTTGATCCTGCTGAAACTCTGCGGGCGCCACGGACCGCTGGGTGCGGCTTGGCGCGCGGTGTTCGGCGGCGACATCGTGTTCACCTGGAAGGCGGTGGTTGTGGCGACGGCGGCGATGTCGCTCCCGTTGCTCGTCCGCGCCGTGCGCGTGGCGTTCGAGGAGGTGCCGGAGCGTCTGGAGAACGTGGCGCGCACGCTCGGCGCGGGACGGTGGCGCGTATTTTTCGCGGTCACGTTGCCGCTCGCGCGACGCGGCCTCGCGGCGGGCACCGTGCTGGCGTTCGCGCGCGCTCTCGGCGAGTTCGGCGCGACGGTGATGCTCGCCGGCATGATTCCCGGCGAGACGATGACGCTCGCGCTCGGGATCTACCACGAGGTGCAGCTCGGGCACGACGATGCGGCACTGGCGTTGGTCGGCGTGTCGGCGTTGCTTGCGTTCGGCGCGGTGGCGACGAGCGAATGGATGCTGAAAGGAGGCGAGAGGCGACGGGCGCGAGGCGACCGGACGGAACGCGATGCTGCTCAGGCGATCGCCGCAGCGGATAGCCCCGGTGTGACGGCGCTGGCGATGTCCGTTTCCCCTCCGGCCGGTGCTGCGCCGCGCGAAAGATTGACGGCGCCGGCGAGTGACGCCCTTGCGGGGGCGTTGGCCGGTTACGAACTGGTGCTCGAGGGCGTGCGCTGGGCGGAGGGCCCGTTTTCACTCGAGGTGACGGCGAAGCTCGCCGGCGGGGCGACAGGGCTGTTCGGCCCGTCAGGCTCGGGGAAATCGACGTTGGTTGAGCTTGTCGCCGGACTGCGGCGACCGGAGGCGGGACGAATCGCGCTGGGCGAGACGGTGTTGGTCGATGTCGCCGCCGGCGTGTTCCTGCCGGCGGAGGAGCGGCGGATCGGCTTCGTGCCGCAGGACGGCGCGTTGTTCCCGCACCTGAGCGTCGAAGGAAATCTGCGTTTTGCGGAGCGCCGCGCGCCAGCGGAGGGGAGGACAGCGCGCCGCGCGCAGGTGTGCGCGTTGCTCGGGATCGAAGGGTTGTTGGCGCGTCCGGTGGCGGGGCTCTCGGGCGGTGAGCGGCAACGCGTCGCGCTGGCGCGGGCGCTCGTGTCGGCGCCGCGGCTCTTGTTGCTCGACGAGCCGCTGGCCGCTCTCGACGCGGCGCGCAAGGAAACCGTGCTGCCATACCTGCGGCGCGTGCGGGACGCGCTCGGGATTCCGATGCTGTTCGTAAGCCACGCGCGCGACGAGGTGGTGGCGCTTTGCGGCGAACTCGTGGTGATCGATGGCGGCCGTTTGCTGCAACACGGTGCCGTGGCGGAGGTTTTCCGGAGGCCAGCGAACGATCTCGTCGCGCGAATCGTCGGCGTGGAGACGATCCTTCCCGGTCGCCTGCTCGGCGGGGAAGGCCGACTCGCGGTGGTCGAGGTGGGCGGGGTGCGAGTGCACGGGCTCGCCGATCGGCTCGCGGACGGAACGGAGCATGTGCTCGCGAGCATTCGGGCGGAGGATGTGCTGTTGATGCGCGAGGCCGTCGCGGACGGCGCGAGCGCGCGCAACCGCTGGCGGGCTCGCGTGCAGTCGCTCGTCGACGAAGGTGCGCTCGTACGGGTGGAGCTGGATTGCGGTTTTCCGCTGGTTGCGCGGCTGACGCGGCAAGCGGCCGGCGAGTTGATGCTGGAGCCTGGCGCGGTGGTGCTCGCGTTGGTGAAGGCCCCGAACGTGCATCTCGTCGCGCGTTGAGCATTCCGGGCGGCGACGGAGGGGGGGACGGCGTGCGGATCCTAGAACCGCAGTGGCTTCACGCGGTATTCGCCGCCGAGGACGAGGTACTCGGATTCGCCCTCGAGCAGGTGGCGCGGCAGCAGGCCGCTGAAGAAGACGATCTTTGCGAGCGGCACGCGCACCTCCCAGACTGAGGAGCCGAACTCCCACGCGACCTCGCGGTCGCAGGTGAACGAGCTGAGGTTGTTCAACCGGATGACGGAGAGGGCGGCGCCGGTGTCGCCCTGAATCGAGTACTCGGCAGGATCGTGGGTGCCGCGGTAGAGCGTGAGGTGGCTCGAGCCCGGGTGGCGGCGGGCGAGCTCGTCCTGGCAGAACGTGTAGAGCAGATCGAGTTGCATGGCCACGCCGATGGTCTGGGCGGCGCCCTTCATGCGATCGGCGGCATATTTCTCGCGCGCGGCCGGATCGCTGGCGAGCAGGCCGCCGTGATAGGTGGCGCGCAGGCCGAAGCGGCTTTCGACCCAAGCTTTGAGCACGGCGCCGGCGTGACCGTTGCTGTCGGCGCCCCAGTTCGCGAGAAACCGCAGGTAGCTGTGACGGAGGCTCGCGCGTGCGGACGCCTCGTGCTGTTTCCACTCGTGCAGGCGGAACTTCACGGAAACGTAGTCGTGGAAAACCTCGCCGCGCTGCGCGGGATCGGGCGTGGCGGCTAGCAGAGCGAAAAGGCGTTTGTCGGTCGCGCGGGCGCCGTCGATCTCGAGCGGCTCGGGCGACTCCTGAAACTCGCGCGAGCCGATGACCCAGGGCGGGAGATTGCAGCGGCAAAAGCTGGTGGGCGGTGCGCCGGAGTTCATGCGACGGCTGAGAGCGGTTGAGGTGCGGTCGTCGTGCCGCGTTCGTGGGTACGGAGGGGAAGCGGTTTGGGCAGCGCGAGCAACGCTGCGGTCTGCCGGCGGATGCGTTCGGCGATGCCGCGGTCGAGCTGTTTCAGCCAACGTGGTGGAATATCGGTGAGTCCGTAGCACGCCCCGGCGAGCTGGCCGGCGAGCGCACCCGCGGTGTCGGCATCGCCGCCGCGGTTCACGACATCGGTGACGCAGGCTTCGACGCTGTCGGAGCGGAAGAACGCGTGGAGGACGGTCTGGACGGTGTCGACGACGAAGCCGCTGGTGTTCCCCGGCCACGGTTCGAAGCGGAACTGCGGATGACGTGCAAGAGATTCGGCGACGATGCGGCGGCAATCGCCGATGGAGGCGCCGAGGAGAAGATGCCGCGTGAGCTCGGCGAAGAGCAGCGTCGCGGCATCGGAGAGCGGGTGGTGGTGGGTTATGCGGGCCTGTTCGAGCGAGCAGCGGGCTAGGAGCGGCGGCTGCGCGAGCGTGGCGAGCACGACGGGCAGATTGCGCATCGCGGCGCCGTTGCCGGCGTTGTCGTCGGCCGGCGGAGCGGAGAGCGTGCCTTCCAGCAGGTAGCGACGGATGCCGCGGCGACAGGCGTGTCCGATATCTGGTGGTTTGCTGCGCATCCACCCGACGAATGAGTCGGCCACCATGGTGAGGTCCCAGCCGCGCGCCGCGAGAAGCGCGTCGCCGAGTGCGAGCGCCATCTGGGTGTCGTCGGTGATTTGGCCGGGCTTCAGATGCAGCCACCCGCCGCCGACGATGTGGCGATGGCCGCCGCGGAAAGTCGCGGCGATCTCGCGCGCGGTCATGAACTCGACCGTGGCACCGAGCGCATCGCCGATGGCGAAGCCGAGGTACGCGCCGAGGGCGCGATCGGTGAGCGTGAGGGCGGGGGCGGTCACGCATCCGGAAGAGCAGGGCGCGAGCCAGAGAAAGACCGAAGGCGGAGAGCGGAAACCGGAAACGGGCGGTCCGGACACGAACGCCACGCCGTGAGGGCGGGGCCAAGGCGACAAGCGCGTCGGCTGACCGCGTGAAACCGACAGGAATGTCGGGAAAACGGAGGCGTTTCGCCGTTGGAAAACATGCGGAAAAATCTCTTCACGCGGGCAATGAGTGAGTTGCGCAAGTGGGGCGCGCGTTGGCACCGCGGTCGCTTAAGGGGATGGCATTCCCGAAGGCAGTTCACCGAACGCAGTCTAAAACCAGAAAACAAATACCATGAGAAAAGTTGCGATCTACGGCAAGGGTGGCATCGGCAAATCGACCACCACGCAGAACACGGTCGCCGGTCTCGTCGAGATGGGGAAGAAGGTCATGGTGGTCGGTTGCGACCCCAAGGCCGACTCCACCCGCTTGCTCCTCGGCGGTCTGGCCCAGCGCAGCGTGCTCGACACGCTCCGTGAAGAAGGTGAGGACGTCGAACTTGCGGATATCCGCTCGAAGGGCTTCTGCTCCAGCTTGTGCGTGGAGTCGGGCGGCCCGGAGCCGGGGGTGGGCTGCGCCGGCCGCGGCATCATCACCTCGATCAACATGCTCGAGCAGCTCGGCGCGTACGACGAGGACGAGGCGCTCGACTACGTCTTCTACGACGTGTTGGGCGACGTGGTTTGCGGCGGTTTCGCGATGCCGATCCGCGAGGGCAAGGCCGAGGAGATCTACATCGTCTGCTCCGGCGAGATGATGGCGATGTACGCGGCTAACAACATCTGCAAGGGCATCCAGAAGTATGCACAAACCGGTGTCGTGCGGCTGGGCGGCCTGATCTGCAACAGCCGCAAGGTCGACAACGAGCGGCAGATGATCGAGAAGTTCGCCGAGCGGCTCGGCACGCAGATGATCCACTTCGTGCCCCGTGAAAACGATGTCCAGCGCGCTGAGATCCAGCGCAAGACCGTCATCGAGTGGAACCCGCAATGCGCGCAGGCCGACGAGTACCGCACTCTCGCCCGGGCGATCGACAACAACAAGAAGTTCGTCATCCCCAAGCCGCTTTCGATCCAGGAGCTGGAGAACCTCCTGATGGAATACGGCCTCCTCGGCAACTGAGGCGGTTCGATCCCCCGCAGATCCGACAGGGTAGGGCGAGGCGTATCCGCCGATCCGCGATCGCGGCGCACCCGCAGGGTTCGCCCTACCTTTGGCCTGCGTCCCAACAACACCACACGAGAGGTCACCACCATGTCCGACATTTCCGAAACGCCCGGTGAGGGCTACGACAGCGAAGGCTTTCCCATCCCCTCGGCCCCGCAGCCCGATTCGCTCGCGGCGCGCGCCGAGATGCTGAAGGTCTACCCGCCGAAGACGAAGAAGAAGCGCGAGAAGCAGCTCCTCGCCAACGATCCGGCGAGTCCGCCGGAGATCGGCGCCAACACCCGCACCGTCCCCGGCATCATCACCCAGCGCGGGTGCACGTACGCCGGCTGCCGCGGCGTCGTCATCGGCCCGATCCACGACATCCTCCACATCACCCACGGCCCGATCGGCTGCTCCTACTATTCGTGGCAGACGCGCCGCAACCTGGCCCGCGTGAAACCCGGCCAGCCGGTGAACTATCTCCAATATTCCATGACCACGGACATGATGGAGGAGGAGATCATCTTCGGCGGCGAGAAGAAGTTGGCCGCCGCGATCCGCGAGGCCTACAGGATCTTCAAACCGAAGGCCATCGCGGTGTACTCCACCTGCCCGGTCGGCCTCATCGGCGACGACATCCACTCCGTCTGCAAGCAGGCCAAGGAGGAGCTCGGGATCAACGTCTTCGGCTTCTCCTGCGAGGGCTACAAGGGCGTGTCCCAGTCCGCCGGCCACCACATCGCCAACAATGGCGTATTCAAGCACATGGTCGGCCTGCTCGACGAGCCGGACAAGGCCAAGTACCGCATCAACGTCCTCGGCGAGTACAACATCGGCGGCGACGCCTGGGAGATCGACCAGCTCCTGCAGAAGTGCGGAATCCATGTCACGGCGACGCTATCGGGAGACATCAGCTACGAGCAGATCTGCAAGTGCCACACGGCGGACCTGAATGTCGTCATGTGCCACCGCTCCATCAACTACATGTCCGAGATGATGGAGACGAAGTTCGGCATCCCGTGGATCAAGGTGAACTTCATCGGCGCCGAGCAGAGCGCGAAGTCGCTGCGCAAGATCGCGAAATTCTTCGGCGACAAGGAGCTCGTCGACCGCGTCGAAGAGGTCATCGCCCAGGAGATGGCCGCGTTGCGCCCGGTGATCGAGGACGTGAAGAGCCGCCTCAAGGGCAAGACCGCCGCGATGTTCGTGGGCGGCTCCCGCGCCCACCACTACCAGCATCTCTTCAAGGATGTGGGCATGCTCACGGTGGCCGCCGGCTACGAGTTCGCCCACCGCGATGACTACGAGGGTCGCGCCGTGCTGCCCTCGATCAAGATCGACGCCGACTCCCGCAACATCGAAGAGATCCACGTCGAAGCGGACGAGAAGCGCTACAACCCGCGCAAGACGCCCGAGCAACTCGAGGCGCTCAAGGCCGGCGGGTTCAACTTCAAGGACTACGACGGCATGATGGTCGAGATGAAGAAGTCCACCCTCGTGATCGACGACATCTCGCACCACGAGATGGAGAAGCTCATCGAGATGTACAAACCGGACATCATCGGCTCGGGCATCAAGGACAAGTTCGTGATCGAGAAGTTCGGCGTGCCCTGCAAGCAGCTCCACAGCTACGACTACGGTGGCCCCTACGCGGCGTTCACCGGCGCGGCGAACTTCTACAAGGAGATCGACCGCATGATCGGCTCGAAGGTCTGGAAGCTCGTCACCCCCGCGTGGAAGAAGAGCACACAGGAGACCTTCGGGGTCGGGATCGAGAGCGAGGGCAACAAAGCCATTCGCGAAGTCGTTGCCGGCATGGCCAAGGCGTGGAAGCCGAAGACCAAGGCGGCCTCGGACGAGGGCTAACGCAGAAGGCGGAATGCGGAACGATGAACGTCCGCATTCTGCCGCGGCCCGGGCCTCTCGGGCCACTTCTGCAAACTACAATCAACATTCTACATCAGGACACGTATGTTAGACGGCACCACCGCAGAAATCGTCGAGCGCAAGGCGCTCCGCATCAACGCCGCCAAGACCTGCCAACCGATCGGCGCCATGTACGCCGCGCTCGGCATTCACGGCTGCATGCCCCACAGCCACGGCTCGCAGGGCTGCTGCTCGTATCATCGGAGCCATCTCACCCGGCACTTCAAGGAGCCGGTCATGGCTACCACCAGCTCGTTCACCGAGGGCGCGTCCGTGTTCGGCGGCCTCGCCAACCTCACTCAGGCGCTCCGCAACATCTTCACGATCTACAATCCCGAGATCGTGGCGGTGCACACAACCTGCCTGTCCGAGGTCATCGGTGACGACATCCCGACGATGATCCGCAAGGCGAAGGAGGAGGGCTCGATCCCCGAGGGGAAGATCGTCATCCACGCCAACACGCCCTCGTTCGTCGGCTCCCACGTCTACGGGTTCTCGAACATGGTCATGGGCATGGTGAACTACCTGTCCGAGAAGACGGGCACCACCCTCAACCAGGTCAACGTGATCCCCGGCTTGGTCGAGCCGGCCGACATGCGCGAGATCAAGCGCCTCGCGAAGGAGATGGGTGTGAACATCGTCATGTTCCCGGATACATCCAACGTCCTCGATGGCCCGCTCACTGGCCAATACAAGATGTACCCCGAGGGCGGTGCGACCACGGCGCAGATCAAGTCCGCCGGCGACAGCATCGCGACCCTGGCCCTCGGCCACTTCGCCTCGCACGTCCCGGCCTCGACCCTCGAGCAGAAGTGCAACGTGCCCGCCGCCTACCTCGAGCTCCCCATCGGCGTGCAGGCGACCGACCGCTTCGTGAACGCGCTGCGCGGCTATGCGGGCGTGGACGTGCCCGCCTCGATTGAACTCGAACGCGGCCGGCTCATCGACCTGATGAGCGATCTGCACCAGTACTTCCACGGCAAGCGCGTCGCGATCTCGGGCGATCCCGACCAGGTGATCGCGCTCACGCAGTTCCTCCTAGAGCTCGAGATGAAGCCCGTGTTCTGCATCACCGGTTCGCCGGGCAACCAATTCGAGAAGCGCATGCACGAACTGCTCGATCCGGTCGTGCCGAACGCGAAGATCAAGGTGGCAGGCGACAACTTCGAGCTGCACCAATGGATGAAGAACGAACCGGTCGACCTGCTGATCTCGAATACGTACGGCAAATACATCGCCCGCGTCGAGAACGTGCCCTTCGTCCGCTTCGGCTTCCCGATCCTCGATCGCGCCGCGCACCGGTTCTACCCGACGCTGGGTTACATGGGCGCCGTGAACCTGATCAACCAGATGCTCAACGCGATCCTCGACAAGAAGGACCGCGAGTGCGCCGAGGAGTGGTTCGAGCTAGTGCAGTGAAGTAGTCTCCAGTCAACACCGGGCGCCGGCTGGTCTCCACGACAGCCGGCCGGCGCTCCAAGCTGCGGGATCTTCCGCCGTCATTTCTCCACGGTGGGCGAGATTGCCCCCGAACGCGGTAGCGTGCCCGAGTCGCAGCGGGCGGCACGAGTTGGTTTCGAATGCAGGTCCTGCGGGATCCGCCGAAAACGGCGCACCTTTCCACCTTCGCAAATATCCGAACAGCGGGCACGCACTGGCACCGGTTCTGCATCTCCGCTGCGACCGCAAACAACCATGAGCGAACACGACAATTGCAGCTGCCAAAAGACCAAGGGCCTCGCCCTCCGCGCCGCGACGCCGACCGACGCTGTGTTGCTGTGCGATTTCGTCCGCGAACTGGCGGAATTCGAGGGACTCTCGCACGAGTGCGCGGTCACGCCCGAAGCGATGGCGGAATTTGTTCTCGGCCCGCGGCGCTGCGCCGCCGCGATTATTGCCGAGCTGGACGGCGCGCCCGCTGGTTTTGCGCTCTACTACCGAACGTTTTCAACCTTCGCCGCGAAGCCCGGGATTTATCTGGAGGACCTCTACGTCCGTCCCGACTTCCGCAAACGTGGCATCGGTCGCGCACTGCTCGCCGCCGTGGCGGAAATCGCGCACGGGCGCTCCGCTGGCCGACTCGAATGGACGGCGTTGAAGTGGAATTCGAAGGCGCTCGCGCTTTACGCGGCCGTCGGCGCGAAACCGATGGAGGAGTGGACGCTCCTGCGCATGGCGCCCGACGCCATCTCCAAACTCGCCGGACCTCACAAAACCGCACCGCACGAAGGCTGCCGCTGCGGCGGCAAGGGCCCGCATCACGCGCACAGCTAACCAGGAACGAAAAATGATGAATGCAGAACGGCAAACCTCTGCCGTCTCCAGACTTCATCACTCCGCAATCTACCCTAGCCGATGACGCAACCGCTCGAGATTCTTCCTTCCCGCGCCGCTTCGATCGCCGAGGTTGGCAAGGCCGGTGGCGCGGTACGCTGCGGCAAGGTGAGCGTGGCTGGTTCGGTCTCGCAGCGCGCATGCGTCTTCTGCGGCTCGCGCGTGGTGCTCTATCCGATCGCCGACGCTCTCCACATTGTGCACGGCCCGATCGGTTGCGCCGCCTACACCTGGGACATCCGCGGCGCGCAATCGTCGGGCCCGCAACTTTTCCGCAACAGCTTCTCCACCGATCTGCAGGAGCTGGATGTGATCTACGGTGGCGAGAAAAAGCTCGAGCGCGCGCTGCTCGAGCTGATCGCGAAGCACCAGCCCAAGGCGGCGTTCGTCTACGGCACCTGCATCGTCGGCCTGATCGGCGACGATGTCGCCGCCGTCTGCAAACGAGTCTCCGCTGCGACGGGGCTCTCAGTGCTCCCGGTCGCAAGCGAGGGTTTCAAGGGCACGAAGAAGGACGGCTACAAGGCCGCCTGCGAAGCGCTCTACCAACTCATCGGCACGGGTGACACGACCGGCATCTCGCCGCTCAGCATCAACCTCATGGGCGACTTCAACATCGCCGGGGAGAGCTGGGTGATCCGCGAGTACCTCGAGCGCATGGGAATCCAGGTGGTGGCGACGATCACCGGCGACGGACGGGTCGACGCCATCCGCCGCTGCCACGGTGCGAAGCTCAATCTCGTGCAATGCTCCGGCTCGATGACGCACCTCGCCAAGAAGATGGAGCAGGAGCACGGCATCCCGTTCAAACGCGTCTCCTTCTTCGGCATCGAGGACATGTCCGCCGCGCTCTACGAGGTCGCAAAGTTCTTCGGCGGCGAGGAGCTGATGGAGAAGGCGAGGGCGGTGGTGCGCGACGAGGTCGGCAAGATCTACCCGCAGCTCCGCGCCTGGCGGGAGGACCTGAAGGGCAAGAAAGCCGCGGTCTACGTGGGCGGCGCGTTCAAGGCCTTCTCGCTCGTGCGCGCGCTGCGCACGCTCGGCATGCGTACCGCGGTTGTGGGCACGCAGACCGGCGACGCCGACGATTACGACACGCTGCGCGAGATGTGCGACCCCGGCACGATCATCGTCGACGACTCCAATCCGATCGAGCTGGCGAAGTTCTGCCTCGAGCAGGATGTCGACCTCTTCATCGGCGGCGTGAAGGAGCGACCGATCGCGTACAAACTCGGCATCGGTTTTTGCGACCACAACCACGAGCGCAAGGAATGCCTCGCCGGTTTTGTCGGCATGGTGAACTTCGGCCGCGAGGTGCACGCGTCGGTCTGTTCTCCCGTCTGGCAGTTTGTACCACGCAGGGCGGACCGAACTCGGAACGCGGAACTCGAAACTCGGAACGCCGGAGGTAGGAGCCTGCTTGCAGGCGATCCGACCATCGCGAGCGAGCTCGCTCCTACACTCAGAAAAACGGAGGACGTCGCATGAGCTGTTCGAAATGTTCCCCGTTCGCAGTTCCGAGTTCCGAGTTCACGCCGGCGGAGCATCCGGAGTTCCCCTCCGGCTCGACCAACCCCTGCAAGCTTTGCACACCGCTTGGCGCGTGCCTCGCGTTCAAGGGTATTGCCGGCACGGTGCCGCTGCTCCACGGGTCACAAGGATGCGCGACGTACATCCGCCGCTATCTCATCTCTCATTTCCGCGAGCCGATCGACATCGCCTCGACCAACTTCTCCGAGGACTCCGCGGTCTTCGGCGGGCGCAAGAACCTCCACACCGCGCTGGACAACGTCGGCCGGCAATACCGTCCGGCCTTGGTCGGAATCGCGACCACCTGCCTCTCCGAGACGATGGGCGAAAACATGCCGATGTTAATCGGCGAATACCGGGGCGAGTCGCGCGATCTGCCGACCGCCGCCGAGCGTCCCGAACTCGTCCACGTTTCCACACCGAGCTTCAAGGGCACCCACGCCGAAGGCTTCCACGCGGCAGTGCGTTCGCTAGTCGGAACTCTCGCCGGCACTGCCGCTCCCGAAACCCGGAACCCGAAACCCGAAACCGGGAAAGCGCCGTTGGCACTTTTCCCTGGGATGGTTTCGCCCGCCGATCTCCGGCATCTGCGCGACTTCTGCGCCGCGTGGGGCGAAACGACGATCACGTTGGTGCCCGACTATGCCGAGACCCTCGACGGTCCCAGCTGGGCGGAGTTCGTCCGAACGCCAGTTGGCGGCACCACGGTCGACGAACTGCGCGCGCTTGATCGCGCGACGGCGGCGCTCGAGTTCGGACACTCGCTCGCCACGGCACCCGCGACGGCCGGCACGCACCTCAACTCTAGGTTCAGTGTCCCGCTGCACCGTCTCGGACTGCCGATCGGCGTGCGCGCCAACGACGCTTTCTGCGCGGCGATGGAAGCTGCCACCGGTCGCGAAATGCCGGCACGCATCGCCGCCGAGCGCGGCCGCCTGATCGACAGCTACGTCGACGCCCACAAGTACCTCGCGGGCAAGAAGGCGGTGGTCTACGGCGAGGACGACCTGGTCGCCGGTCTCGCCGTTTTCATCGCGGAAACCGGGATCACGCCCGTGCTCGTCGCCAGCGGTGAGCGCAACCGCCGGTTGGCCGATGCGATCCACGCGGCCGCGCCGGAACTGCGCGGCCGCATCGAGGTGCGCGAAGGCTCGGACTTCGGCGACATCGAGACCCGCATCGAGGAACTGAATCCGGACCTGCTCCTCGGCAGCAGCAAAGGCTACAAGCTCGCGCGTTCGCTCAACGTGCCGCTCGTACGCTGCGGGTTCCCGGTCCACGACCGCCTCGGCGCCCAACGCCTCCAGCTGCTCGGCTACGCCGGCACGCAGCAACTCTTCGACCGCATCGTCAACGCTCTGCTCGAAGCCAAGCAGGAGCATTCGGATATCGGTTACGCCTATCTCTGAACCAACGGGAGCACTTTACCATGAAGGATGAAACCAACAGCGCCCTGATCGCCACGACCTCTGCCTGCGTCGCCGCCGACGGCGCGCAGTGCGACGATGTCCCCTCCGTGGTGCACCAGACCTTGGACTTCACCAAGCACCCGTGCTTCAGCAAGGAGGCCCACGGAAAGTTCGGCCGCGTGCACCTTCCGGTGGCGCCGCGCTGCAACTTGCAGTGCAACTTCTGCAACCGGAAGTTCGACTGCATGAACGAGAGCCGCCCCGGCGTGACGAGCTCGATCCTCCCGGTGTCGCAGGTGGTACCCTACCTTGAGGAGGTGATGGCGCGGGTGAAGAATCTCAGCGTTGTCGGCATCGCCGGCCCCGGCGATCCGTTCGCGAATCCGGAGGAGACGATGGCGACGTTGCGCGCAGTGCGTGCTCGTTATCCGGAGATGATCCTCTGCCTCGCCACCAACGGCCTGGGTATCGGACCGTATGTCGAGGAGATTGCGGCGCTGAAGGTCAGCCACGTGACGTTCACCGTTAACGCCGTCGATCCGGAGATCGGTGCAAAGATCTACGCGTGGATCCGCGATGGCCGGAAACCGCTGCGCGGTATCGAAGCCGCCAAGCTCCTGCTCGAGCGTCAGCTCGACGGTATCCGCCGTCTCAAGGCGCTCGACGTGGTCGTGAAGATCAACTCGATCCTGATGCCCGGCATCAACGACACGCACATTCCCGAGGTCGCAAAGGTCATGAAGGAGCTCGGTGCCGACCTCATGAATGTGATGGCCTTCCTGCCCGTGAAGGGCGCGGCCTTCGAGGACCTGGCGCCGCCGGACACCATGGACATGGCGCGCGCCCGCCTACAGAGCGGGCTGCATCTCCCGCAGATGTCGCACTGCGCCCGCTGCCGCGCCGACGCCGTGGGGCTCATCAGCGAGGGCCTCAACGAGGAGAACATGGAACGCCTCAACCGCTACGCCAATGCCGACGTGCTCGGCGGCCGCAACCGCCCGTACATCGCCGTCGCGAGCGAGGAGGGTGCGCTCGTGAACCAGCATCTCGGCGAGGCCGCGCGGGTGCTCATCTTCAAGAAGGACGAGGCTACGCCTTCCGGCTATAAGTTTCACGAGGTGCGCCGCACGCCCGAGCCGGGCATGGGCGACGGACGTTGGCGCGATCTCGGAGCGCTGTTGCACGATTGCCGTGCCTTCCTCGTCTCCGCCGCCGGTCCGAAGCCGAAGCGCGTACTCGAGGAGACCGGAATCGAAGTGCTCGAGATGGAGGGACTGATCGAGGAGGGCCTCGCGGCTGTGTTCTCCGATCAACCGATCCCGAAGGCGCTCCAGCGTCGTTTCACCTCCTGCGGCAGCGGCGCCGGCTGCAAGGGTACCGGCACCGGCTGCGGATGAGCGCTCAGGCAGCGTCCCATCACCGATCACCCAAAACCCTGACCATCTTCCCATGAACAAACCGAACCACCACCTCTTCGTCTGCGGCAGCTTCCGTGCGAACGGCGAGCGCCAAGGAGTCTGCCACAAAAAAGACGCCATGAGCCTGCTTTCGTATCTCCAAGGCGAGATCCAAGACCGCTCCCTTGAGGGCGTCGAAGTTGCCGTGACCGGCTGCATGAATGTCTGCGTCAAGGGTCCGGTCATGGTCGACTATCCCACCGGCAACTACTACCGCGTGCCGAACAACGACGCCATCGACGCCATCCTCGACGCGATCGAGAACGACACGGTCGCCGAGGAGTATCTGCTGACGTGACTGATCGGGGGTAGGGCGGGACCGCTGGACCCGCCGCAAACACGGACGGCCGGGCTGCCCGTCCCTACCTCGAACATCCACCTCGCCGCCTACCACCATTCACCTTCTGCCCATGACCACTCGCCGCCTCCACCTTATCGACACTACACTGCGCGACGGCGAGCAGGCTGCGGGAGTCGTGTTCACTCGTGAGGGCAAGGTGGCGATCGCGCGCGAACTCGTGGCGGCCGGCGTGCCCGAGCTCGAGGCTGGCATACCGGCCGCAGGTGCGGAGGCGCAGGAGGATCTGCGCGCTGTGATCAGCGCGGTCGGTGCGGAGCGTGTGCTTGCCTGGTGTCGCGCGACCTCCGGCGACCTCGACGCTGCGGGAGCGAGCGGCGCGACGCGCGTCCATATCTCGTTTCCGGTTTCCGACCTGCATCTGGGCGCGTGGGGCAAGGACCGTCGCTGGGTGCTGCGCGAGTTGCGGCGGCTCACGGCGAAGGCGGCGGCGCGGTTCCAGTTTGTCTCTGTCGGCGCGCAGGACGCTTCTCGCGCAGAATTTGCGTTTCTGCAGGAGTTCGCGGCGGCAGTCGCGCGCACACCGGCGCGGCGGTTGAGACTGGCGGATACGGTGGGCATCGCGCATCCGGCGCGATTGCTCCGCGAGATCGGCGAGTTGCGGGCGAGCGTGCCCGGGCTGGATCTCGAGGTGCATGCCCACGACGACCTCGGGCTGGCGACGGCGAACACGCTCGCGGCGTTCGAGGCGGGTGCGACGGCGGCGAGCGTGACGGTCAACGGACTCGGCGAGCGCGCCGGCAACGCCGCGCTCGAGCAGGTCGTGATGGCGTTGCGCGTGGCGCACGGTGTCGATTGCGGCGTGCGCACGGAGAAGCTCGCGCTGCTTTCCGCGCTCGTCGCACGCGCGGCGGGGCGGCCGATCGCACCCGAGCGGCCGGTGGTCGGCGCGGCGGCGTTTCGCCACGAGACCGGGCTGCATTGTGCCGGTTTGTTGAAGGACGCGCGCACGTACGAGCCGTTCGCCCCGGAGATCGTGGGCCGGCGACGCGAGCCGTTCGCGGTGGGCTCGAAGTCCGGCGCGGCGGCGCTGGGGGCGGCGCTACGCGCGGCCAGCGTGGCGGCGGATGAGGCCGCTGTGCGCAGCCTGCTGCCTGTGGTGCGGCGGCGGGCGCGCGAACTGCGGCGCACGCTCACGACCGGCGAACTTCTCGATCTTCATCACGCGACTCTCAACACCGGAGGAATCTGACAATGGGTTTCAAAGCCTACCGTTTCACCACGCGTCCGAATGAAACTTGGACACTCGACCAGCCGGAGCCGTTGCGCTTCTCGGGGCCGCAGGGCCTGATCGCGCAGTGGTACCGGCTCAACCGCCTCGACGTGGGCGACAATCCCTGGCTCGTGCCGGCGCGGGAATGGCTCGCGCTCGCGTATGGCGCCGAGGCCGCGGCGGGGCGCTGGGTTATCTTCGAGCAGGCCGAAGGCGGCGTGCGCAAACTCGCGCGGCTCGACCGCATCCACGGCAAGTTCGGTTCGCAGACGCGAATCATGATGCAGTTCAAGCCGCTCCAGTGTCTTGCGACGGCCCCTGCGCTCACGGTGGTCGAGCCGGAGTGCGTGTGCGGTTGGGGCGAGGAACTCTCGATCGACGGAGGCTCGGGTAGCTCGAGCTGCACCTGGCGCTGGATGGCGCCGCAACTCGGCTTCGCGAGCGTGGTCGCCGGCTGAGTCGCTCGGCCGCACCGCGGTGGCACGGGCCGAAAACGAAGCGGGTGAGCATCGCAGGGAAGGAACGCCTCCCGGCGTTCCGCGATGCTCACCGCGGGCGGCAGCAAGGCGGGCAGTCGTTGCGCGCTCGACGCCTGCGTTTGCCATTTTATTGGTAGACGCAACTCGCCGCCGCTGCACCGCCACCCCATGGACACGCCCAAGCTCCTTCATGCCAACCGCTGGATCAGCCTCTACGAACGCGCGGGCTGGGTGTACGCCACTCGCCGCGCGCCGGATGCGCCGCGGAAACTGGATGCGGCGACGATCATCGCGTTGCACGGCGACGCGGCGGATGCGGGGGCGCCGCGGCGGCTGGTCGTGATCGAGGAGTTTCGCGTGCCGATCGACGGCTGGGAGTTCGGCCTGCCGGCTGGATTGCTCGATGGCGACGAATCGATCGCGGAGTGCGCGCGGCGCGAGTTGCGCGAGGAGACCGGGCTTGAGCTGGAGCGGGTCATCGAGACCTCGGGCCTCACGTATTCGTCGCCCGGGCTCACGGACGAGAGTCAGGCATTCGCCGTGGTGACGTGCTCCGGCACGCCGAGCCTGAAGCCGGGCATCGAGGGCGAGCAGATCAAGGTGCACCTGCTCGGGCAGTCCGGCTGCCGCGACCTGCTCGCGCGTAACCGCGAGGGGACGGCGGCGATTTCGTCGCGCGTGTGGCCGCTGATCATGGCGGTGGCGCATGCGGGGAGTTTCGCGGGAGTGAAGGTCGCGGATTGAGGCGGCGGGCGACTTCCGGCGGTGGGGCGGGCTTTGCGCCCGCCAGTTGGACTCGAGCACAGATGGCGGGCGTAGAGCCCGCCCCACCGTTTTGAAAAGAGCAGAACCGTCTTTGACGCCGCGCGGCGGGCTCTCTTGCGTGGCGGCGTGCTCCAGTATCTCCGCATCCGCAACCTCGCGCTGCTCGAAGCCGTCGAGCTGGAATTCGGCGTCGGTTTCACGGCCGTGACCGGCGAGACGGGCGCTGGCAAAAGCATCCTGCTCGGCGCGCTGCAACTGCTCGCTGGCGCGCGCGTCGACAAGACTACGATTCGCCAGGGCGCCGCGGCGTGCGAAGTGGAGGCGTCGTTGTTTTTCCCGAAGACTGCGGAACTCGACGCCGTGCTCGACCGGCTGGAGCTGCCGCGTTGCGAGGATGGCGTGCTGCTGCTCAAGCGCACCGTGCCGCGCGAAAAGGCGCCGCGGATCACGGTGAACGGCGCGCTGGCGACGCTCGCGGCGTTGCAGGAACTGGGCGAACTCTGGATCGATTTCCATGGGCCGGGCGAGCCGCGTCGGCTGCTCAAGGCCGGGTGTCAGCTCGAGTTACTTGACCTGTTTGCCGGCAACGGTGCGCTGCTCGCGCGTTACGGCGCGGCGTACGGGAAATGGCGCGCGCTCGTGGCGGAGGCGGAGCGGATCGCGCACGAGACGAAACTTTCTCCCGACCAGATCGAGTACCTGCGCGGCGAGGTTGAGAGTATCGACGGACTGGAGCTGAGCGAGGAGGCTGTTGAGGCGCTCGAGCGCGATTTCCAGCGCATGAACAGCGCGCAGGAGTTGCTCAATGCGGCGCGCGCCGTGGCCGATGGGCTCAGCGGTGACGACGGCCTGCTCGGTCGGCTCGCGCCGCTGGTGCGCGAAGGCCGCGAGCTCGAGCAACTCGATCCCACGAGCAAGGCACTGGTCGATCGGCTGGCGGCGTTGTCGTTCGAGGTCGAGGATCTCGGACGCGAGTTCGAGTCGCTCGGCGGCGATTTTTCGTTCGAGCCGGAGCAGGCCGAGACGCTCGCGGAGCGGATGAATGCGTGGCTCGACGCGAAGCGGAAATATGGCGGCTCGGTGGCCGCGGTGCTCGCCGCCGTCGACGAGATGCGCAAGCGGCTCGCGGTGCAGGGCGATCTGGCCGGCGCGCTTGCGCGGCTGGAGCAGGAGACGGCGGCGGCGAAGACGGCGGCGCTGGCGATTGCGCGCGAGCTGCGGTCGACCCGCGAAAAGGCGGCGCGCGAGTTGGCGAAAGCCGCGGCGAAGCGGATCGCGGAGCTCGGTTTCAAGAAGGCGGATTTCACCGTGCGGCTCACGACTGAGCCCGAGCTCGGACCTGCGGGCGATTGTGCGGCGGAGTTTTTGTTTTCGCCGAACGTGGGCGAGGCGCCGTTGGCGTTGCACAAGATCGCGTCGAGCGGCGAACTCGCGCGCGTGATGCTGGCGCTCAAGACGGTGCTCGCGGACCTCGACAACGTGCCGTTGCTGGTCTTCGACGAGGTCGATGCGAACGTGGGCGGCGAGATCGGCCGGATCGTGGGCGAACGCATGGCTGGCATCGCGCAGAAACACCAGGTGCTCTGCGTGACGCATTTGCCGCAGGTCGCGGCGCAGGCGGCGAACCATCTGCTCGTCGAGAAGGATCAGAGCGGCGACCGCGCCGAGGTGACGATCCGCGCGATTCACGAGGCGAAGATGGAACGTGTGAGCGAGCTCGCGCGCATGCTCGGCGACCGCACGGCGAAATCGGCGCTGCAGCACGCGGAGGAGTTGCTCAGGGGCTGAGCGGGTGTTGGTAGGGCGAGGCCTCTGGCCGAGCCGCGGCTCACCGAGGACGGTTCGCCCTACCGGATCGCTCAGGCTTCCACCGCGGCGCGGCTGCGCCAGAGGTGGGGCGGGAGACAACCGAGGCCGATGATGGCGAGTTGCGAGGCCCAGAACGCGCACAGCCAGAAGAACGCGGAGTCCATGAAACCGTAGCTGTGGAGGCCCACGCCGAGCATGTTCACGCCGAACCAGGAGGCGGCGGTGATGCAGTTGCCGAAGATAGCGAGGTTCATGAAGCCGCGCGGGCCGACGAGCTTGCCCCAGCGCGCGTGGAGGATGACGGCGTTCCAGAGCACGATCACGAGCGCGCCGTTCTCCTTCGGATCCCAGCCCCAGAAACGGCCCCACGACTGGTCGGCCCAGATGCCGCCGAGCACGGTGCCGACGAGGCTGAAAAGCGTCGCGAAACAGACGGCGCCGTAGGTCATGCGGAGGAGCGCTTGCGCGGTGTCAGAGTCGAGCGAGCGCGAGAGGGTGCCGCGCAGGACGAACAGCAGCGCGAGCACGCCGGCCACGAAGCATGCGCCGTATCCCATCGTTATGGTGACAACGTGGGTCGCCAACCAGAAGTTGTCGTCGAGCACGGCGCGCATCATTTCCATCGTGTCGCCGCTGAACTGGAGGTGATGGGCGACGAGGAGCGTGACGAAACCGAGCACGCCCGCGACGACGTTGCCGATCGAGTTGCGGAAGAATCGCTCGAGCAGCAGCGCCAGACCCGAGCCGACCCAGCCGACGAAGAGCGCGGAAGAGTAGAGGTTCGTGACGGGCGGGCGGCTCTCGATGTACATGCGCGCGACAATACCGGCGGTGGTGAGGAGCCAGGCAACGATGCCGACCCAAAGCGCGGAGCGTGCGAGCACATCGGGCCAGGCGAGCCACGAGACGAAGCCGAGGAGAGCGACGAGCACGTAGAGCGCGGCGGCCCAGTAGAAGGGCTCCGCGTGGTTGAAGCGGAACTCGAGACCGGTGCGCGGGAGGCGCGGATCGTCGCGGCCGACGAGGTGTTCGCCGAGCGCGGTGACGGCGCGGTTGAACAGCTCCGGGTCGCCTGCGCGCCAGGCGCTGCCGAGCGCGGCGTAGTCGCGCACGGGCTGGGGCAAGCGGCTGGTGGCGAAGGCGGCGAGCAGGGCGTCGCCGAAGTTCGACCACGCATTGTGGTCGGTGATGGCGGGCGGCGGCGGGATGGCGAGCATCGAGGCGCGGCCGCTCAGGAGCTGGAATTTGTTGAGGAAGCCGGCGAGTTCCTTGACGAGGGCTTCGTCGGCGGATTTGCCGGCCATCTTCGCCTCGGTGGCGGCGAGCGCCTCGGGGAGGATCTGCTCGAAGCGGATGATCTCGGCGGCGAAGTCGGCGCTCTCGGGGAGTTGCAGGCTGTAGCGCAGGCCGAGGTAGGTGTGGAGGCGGTTGCGCAGCTTGAGGACCTCGCGCTCGTAGGCGTTCTGCTCGGGGGGCTCGAGTTGGGCGGCGCGCTCGGCCTGCTGGTCGAGGTCGTCGAGGTGTGGGGCGAGTTGCGCGAAGGAGAAACGCACGCCGCCGGCGCCGTCGTCGGGCGAGAGGCGGAGGAGGGCGAGGACCTCGTTATTGTCGATTCGGAAGACCTGGTAGGTGTCGGCGAGCGCAGGCTTGAAGAGCGCGTCGAGCAGCCATTGGTTCGGCGTGAGCGAACGGCCGTCGGGCGTCTTCACGCGCTGGCGGTTCTGGATGAGCAGCAGCGAGGTGCGGGCGACGGTGTCGAGGGGTTTGAGGCGGCCGCCGACGAGGACGGGGAGCCGGCCGAAACCCTGGGTGTCGAACGCGTCACGGTTTTTCGGCAACACGAGCGTGACGGCGACGCAGAGGAGGGCGACGACACCGGCGAGCAGAGGAAGGAAACGTTTCATCGGTGGCGCGGGTCAGGCGGTGGTGGCGGATGCGCGGCGGCGCTGGAGGAAGCCGGCGAGCGTGAGGATGAAATGGTGAACGAGGCCCAAGCCGGAGATGACGCAGGCGATGTAGGGCAGGAGCCAGCCGGGGTTGCGCACGACCTGAAGGATGGTCGTGCGGTCGTTGTTCTTGAATCCGGATTGGTAGAACGTGTAGCCGCCGTGGCGCAGCGGGTTGTTCATGTAGATGCGGACCTGGCGGTCCTCGGAGCCGTCGGCGGAGCGAAGGCGGACGCGGCTGGAGAAATTCCGCGGGATCTCGGTGCCCGGGTATTTGTCGTGGCGGAACTCAAGCAGCGAGAGCGAGAAATCGAAGTAGATGCGCGCGCGGCGGAGGATGACGGCGTAGGTGTGGCCGGCGGCGGTGAATGTCTGCGGGCGCTCGATGGCGAGCGTGGCGAGCAGGACGCCAACCGGGCCATCGGGCCCGCGGAACTCGACGAAGGCGGTGGGCGCATTCTCCTCGTTGGGGCGATAGGTCGGCTCGGAGGGTTGCACGACGATCTGCGGACCGAAGCCGAGGGTGGCGGGCGAGGCGGGGGCGTTGGGGGCGTCGCTCCGCATGAAGAAGTTGGCGTTCTCGTGGAACTGCAGCGGGAGGAGCGTGAGCGGGCAGCCGGGCAACGCGACGGGCTCGCGACGAGCAAGGCGCGAGAGCGGCACGGCCCAGACCTGATCGAAGGCGGGATCGGTGACATCGATCACCGCGAGTTCGCGCTCGAAGGAGGCCTCGGCGTAATTCTTCGTGTCGCCGGTGTCCAAAGTCAGGTGACTCTCGATGGCGAGCAGGCCGGTGAGCAGTTCGCCGACGAGCAGGAGGATGATGCCGAAGTGGGTGAGGTGGAGGCCGAGGTTGCGCCAGGTGAGGTTGAAGCGGAGGAACTGGGCGCAGAGCAGGTTGATCAACAGCGTGCCGCCGATGAGGTAACCGCCGGGGAAGAACGGGATCGAGACGCCGGTGCCCGGGAGCTGTTGGACGACGACGAAGGATCGGAAGTATTTCGCCTGCACGGCCCAGATGCCGAGGTGGACCTGGTCGAGGGTCGCGATGACGACCAGGACCATGCCGAGCACGAGCAGGACGACGGTGATGCGCAACGAAGCGAGGCGCTCGACGAGAGTACGGAGGAGGGCGCGCATGGCTTCAGGAGTGAACGGGTTGGACGGTGCGCAGGAAATCGAGGAACGCGGGCTTTTCGGCGGCGACGACGGCGTCGGGGCCGGAGAGTTTGAAGAACCACGCTTCCTCGCCGCGGTAGAGGATCGCGCCGAGCACGCGCGTGGCGCCGGCGCCGGTCTGGCCGAGCAGCTCGACCGTCACGAATTTCAGGCCGGCGGCGTTATCGAGTGAGGTCGTCTCGGCGGCAAGGTGTGCCTCGGCGAGCGGGGCGAGTCCGACTTGGCCGCGCCAGCGGTTGATGTTGGCGAGGAGCGGATTGCTGGCGGCGGGGAAGACGAAGATCGAGCAGTCGGCTTCGCCCGCGGCGTTCTTCGCGGTGAAGCTGCCTCGGCGCATCGCGCCGAGCGGTTTGACGACCCAGTGGTCGGGAGCGGCCCAGACGATGGAGTTGTTTGTCGCCGCAGCGGCGGCAGTCGGCGCTCCGGCGGCGGGGGGCATGGCACCTGAGCCGATGGGCGGATGGCCGGGCGGGAGCGCGGCGGTGTCGCCGGAATTTGGAGCTGGTGCCGCGCTGCCATCGAGCGGCGGATGGCCGGCGGGGAGTTCGCCGCCGGCGGTCTGCGCCGGGGGCATCTCCGCGGGCGGCAGTTTTTCCTTGGACGTGCGGTAGGTGCGCACCGGCTCTTCGCGACAGCCGGCGAGCACGAGGGCGAGCGCGGCGATGGTAGCGCCGACACTCCGTGGGGCTCGCAGAGAGATCATGAGTGGACGCCCAGTAAGTGGCGCGAGGGGGAGATTTCAACCGGCAAGCGCGCGGGGCGGGGATCAGTAGCTGGTTGGCGGCGAGTGGCGGGTGAGAAGAAGCGTGCTTGGGTCGGAGGCGCGAAACATCGCGGAAACGAAAAGGCCGGAGCGCACGAGGCGGCTCCGGCCGGGAAAGCGGACGCGCGTGGCGCGGGCTTAGTTGGCGAAACGGAAGAGGGCGACGTCGCCGTCCTGGAAGACGTATTCCTTGCCTTCGAGGCGGTACTTGCCGGCGTCGCGCGCGGCGGCGACGGAGCCGAGTTTGGTGAGGTCGTCGTACGAGACGATCTCGGCCTTGATGAAGCCCTTCTCGAAATCGGTGTGGATCACGCCGGCGGCCTGCGGGGCTTTCCAGCCCTTCTGGATTGTCCAGCAGCGCACTTCCTTTTCGCCGGCGGTGAAATAGGTCTGGAGGCCGAGGAGGGCGTAGGTGGCCTTGATGAGCGCGGAGACGCCGGAGTCGTCGACGCCAAGATCCTTGAGGAAGGCCTTCGCGTCTTCGGGCGGGAGGTCGATGAGCTCGGCCTCGATTTTGGCGCTGATCGGGACGTAGGCGGCGTCGTGGTGATGGGCGACGTAGTCGGCGACCTTGCGGACGAACGGATTCTGCTCGGCCGTGGCGAGGTCGGACTCGGCGACGTTGCAGGCGAAGAGGACGGGCTTGGCCGTGAGAAGCTGGAAGAGCTTCATCAGATTCTTCTCGTCGTCGGTCGCGTCGAGGACGTTGGCGGTCTTGCCGGAGTTGAGGTGCGGCTCGAGTTTCTGGAGTAGCGCCATCTCGGCCTGCGCCTCCTTGTCGCCGGACTTGGCCTTTTTCTGCGTCTTTTCGATGCGCTTCTGGATGGCGTCGAGATCGGCGAGCACGAGTTCGGTGGTGATGACCTCGATGTCGCGCACGGGATCGACACCGCCCATGGTGTGGACGACATCGCTGTCCTCGAAGCAACGCACGACCTGCACGATGGCGTCGACTTCGCGGATGTTGGCGAGGAACTGGTTGCCGAGGCCTTCGCCCTTGCTGGCGCCGGCGACGAGACCGGCGATGTCGACGAACTCGATGGCGGCCGGGACGACGACGCTGGTCTTCGCGATGGCCTTGAGCACGTAGGCGCGCTCGTCGGGCACGATGACGACGCCGACGTTCGGATCGATCGTGCAGAACGGGTAGTTGGCCGCCTCGGCCTTGCGGGAGCGAGTGAGGGCGTTGAAGAGGGTGGACTTGCCAACGTTGGGCAAACCGACGATGCCGGCTTTGAGCATAAAGAGCGCGGACTGCACTCGTCGGGATGTGGCTTGACAAGAGGATTCTTCGCCGGCGAACTCGCCGACTCTTTTCTTCGAAAACACGTCCGAAACGTCCGCCCCCTTTCCACTAGTATGGCACTGAAAATCCGTCTGACCCGCGTCGGCTCGACGCACAACCCGATCTATCGCGTGGCCGTGGCCGAAGCGCGTTCCCGCCGCGATGGCGCCGCCGTCGAGCAGATCGGGCACTACAATCCCCGCGCCAAGGGCGCGCAGCTGACGCTCGACGTCGCCCGTTACGAGCACTGGATCCAAGCCGGTGCCAAGCCGTCTGATACGGTCAACGGCCTCTACAAGCGCGCGAAGCGCGCCGCGGCGGCGACGACCGCGGCGGCCTGAGCGCTTCGCCCGCCGAAAGTTTCCGAGATCGCCGCGCCTGAACAGGCCGGCGATTTCGTGTTTCTACGAGCGGCGACCACCGCCGCTTTCTCCACCCGATCGCGTTTCTCCGCGCGCCATGCGCATCGACATTCTCACGCTCTTCCCGCCCATGCTCGACGGCTTCCTGTCCGAGAGCATCATCGGACGCGCGCTCGAGGCAAAATTGGCGACGATCAACGTCCGCAACTTGCGCGACTGGACGACCGACAAGCACAAGACGACCGACGACCGGCCGTTTGGCGGCGGCGCCGGGATGGTGCTCAAGCCCGAGCCGATCTACGCCGCGATGGAAGAGTTGGCCACGCCCGGATGCCGACGCATCTATCTCACGCCCGACGGTGTCCCGCTCACGCAGAAGCTCGTCGTCGAGCTCGCGCAGATTCCGCACCTGATTTTGCTCAGCGGACACTACGAGGGAGTCGACCAGCGCGCGCGCGACGGCGTGATCGATCAGGAGATCAGTATCGGTGATTACGTGCTCACGAACGGCACGATCGCGGCCGCCGTTTTGGTCGACGCCATCGTGCGCAACATCCCGGGCGTGCTCGGGGATGAAAACTCATTGACGCACGAATCCTTCAACAACAACTTGCTCGATTTTCCTCAGTTCACACGTCCCGCGGAGTTTCGCGGCATGGTCGTTCCGGACGTCCTTCTCTCCGGCAATCATGCGGCAATCGAGCGGTGGCGACACGAGATGAGGCTCGCGAAAACCACCAAAGTCCGACCCGATTTACTCAGGAACAAGTCATGAATCCCATCATCAAGGAAATCACGGCGCCGCAGCTGAAGAACGATATCCCGGCCTTCAAGGTCGGCGACGGCGTCCGCGTCCATACCAAGGTCCGTGAGGGCGACAAAGAGCGCATTCAGGTGTACTCCGGCATCGTCATCGCCCGCAAAGGTCACGGCATCCACGAGACCTTCACCGTCCGCCGCATTTCCTATGGCGAGGGTGTCGAGCGCGTGTTCCCGGTGAACTCGCCGATGATCGAGAAGATCGAGATCGAGCGCGAGTCCCAGCCGATGCGCGCCCGCCTCTACTACCTGCGCGACCGCGTGGGCAAGAAGGCCGTCCAGGTTAAGGAGAAGCGTCTCGTCGAAGCGATGGGAGCCGCTCCGGCCGAGACTCCGGCTCAGGCCTGAGCAAGCTTCCATAACGTTTTCCCGAGGCGGACCCACGTGGTCCGCCTCTTTGTTTTTGCTGCGCGCGTTTGCGGAGACGGCCGCGGTCGCCATGTCCGACAGTTAGCGCACCCGTACCTATTTCGTGTTCCGGTTTTTCCTTCCATCCGTCGCATTTCCACCGGTAGCGTCGGCCCTTCTTACACCCATGCCTCTCAACGTCGAAGTCCTCGCCAAAGCCAGCAACATCGCCCGCGGTCTCGCCATCGACGCGGTCCACAAGTGCAGCTCCGGCCACCTCGGCCTGCCGCTCGGCGCCGCCGAGATCGGCGCCGCCCTCTACGGCCATACGTTGGCCCACAATCCCGCCGAGCCACGCTGGCTCAACCGCGACCGGTTCGTGCTCTCCGCCGGCCACGGTTCGATGTTCCTCTACAGCTGGCTCCACCTCAGCGGTTACGATCTGCCGCTCGAAGAGCTGAAGAATTTCCGCCAACTCCACTCCAAGACACCCGGCCACCCGGAGTTCCACGAGACGCCCGGCGTCGAGTGCACGACCGGACCGCTCGGCCAGGGCATCGCCAACGCGGTCGGCATGGCGCTCGCCGGCCAGATGGCCGCGGCGCGTTTCAATACCGTCGAGCATCCGATCTTCGACTACCACGTGCTCGCGCTTGCGGGTGACGGCTGCATGCAGGAGGGCGTCGCCCTCGAGGCGGTCTCGTTCGCCGGCCACCAGAAGCTGGACAACCTCGTCCTCATCTACGACTCGAACGACGTCACCCTCGATGCGATGGCCGACAAGTCGCAGAGCGACAACGCCGCGGCGCGCTTCAAGGCGCTTGGTTGGGACGTGCAGACGATCGACGGCCACGATCTGGTCGCGATCGTCAAGGCGGTGAACAAGGCCAAGAAGGCCAAGACCGGCCGCCCGCAGCTGATCATCGCGAAGACGGTGATCGGCAAGGGTATCGCCGAAGTGCAAGGCACCCCGAAGGGCCACGGCGAGGGCGGGGCGAAATTCGCCGACGCCGCCCGCGCCGGCCTCGGCCTCCCGGCCGACCAACATTTCTTCGTGAGCGACGACGTGACCGGGTACTTCGCCGAGCACAAGAAGCGGCTCGCCCGTCTCCATAAAAAATGGACCAAGACCTTCGCCGCCTGGCAGGCCGCCAACCCGGAAAAGGCCGCGTTGCTCGCCAGCGCGACGCAAGCGACCTCCGCCGAGGAGTTGCTCGCGAAGATCCCGGCGTTCCCGCTCGACGCCAAGCTCGCCACCCGCGCCGCCGGCAAGGACGTGCTCCAGCCCGTCGCCGCCGCGCTCCCGCTCTTCATCTCCGGCAGCGCCGACCTCTACGGCTCGACGCTCAACTACATCGCGACCGACAAGGATTTCGACCCGGCGAACCGCGCCGCGCGCAACATCCGCTATGGCATCCGCGAGCACGCGATGGCCGCAATCAACAACGGCATCGCCTACGATGGGCTGTTCCGCACCTCGTGCGCGACGTTCCTCGTGTTCGCCGACTACTCGCGTCCGTCGATGCGTCTGGCCGCACTCGCGAAGTTGCCGGTCACCTACATCTACACCCACGACTCGATCGGCGTGGGCGAGGACGGCCCCACGCACCAGCCGGTGGAAACGGTCTCCGGCCTGCGCGTGATCCCGAATCTCGATGTGATCCGCCCCGCGGATCCGGAGGAAACGGCCGGAGCGTTTGCCGCCGCCGCCACACGCAACGATGGGCCCACGCTGCTGGCGCTCACCCGTCAGGCGGTGCCGATGCTCAACGACATCCCTGTGCAGACCCGCCGCGAAGGCGTGCTCCGCGGTGCTTACATCGCCGTGAAGGAGACCGCTCCGCTCACCCACATCCTCCTCGCTGCGGGCAGTGAAGTGCAGCTCGCCGTGGCCGCCGCCAAGCAGCTCGGCGCCGGCGCGCGCGTCGTCTCGGTGCCCAGCTTCGAACGCTTCAACCGCCAGTCGGCCGAATACAAGGCCGAGGTGCTGCCGAACGAGTGCCGCAAACGCGTCGCCATCGAGGCGGGCGTGACCGGGCTCTGGCACCAGTACGTCGGCCTCGACGGCAAGGTGATCGGCATCGACCGTTTCGGCATCAGCGCGCCGGGCGGCACGGTGTTCAAGGAACTCGGCATCACGACCGAGGCTGTGGTCGCCGCAGCCAACGCACTCTGAGCGTCCGGGCGCAATCGCTTCTGGAAAACAAAGGCCGCGGGCTTCGGTGCCCGCGGCCTTTTTCGTCGATCGAGGAAGGTGATCTCAACGGCGCAGCCGGACACGCAGTCCGAGCAGCGAGGCGAGCCCGAAAGCGCCGAGGAGCTCGAACGCCCCTCCGCCACCTCCGTTCGACGAGTTGCTCGATCCAGTGCCGGATCCGGTGTTGTTCGTGGCGTTGACAGTGACAGTCACGGAATTGCTCGTGACCGTCCCGAGAGAGTTGCTGACGGTCACGTGATAGGAGCCGGCATCGGCGGTTGTGGCGGTCTTGCTGTAGCTCGCGGAGGTAGCTCCGCTGAGCGCGGCGGCGCCTTTGTACCATTGGTAGGTGAGGCGGTCGCCGGTCGCCTCGACGGAAAGCGAGAGCGTCTGCCCGGCGTTGATGGTGATGCTGGCCGGTTGGGTGGTGATCCCGGGCGCCGTGTAGGCGCGCGGCGCGACGAGGTTGGCCACGTCTGCGGCATGTTCGCGCAACCAACGGGCGTTGTCCGCCGCTTTGGGCTCGGTCGACGCGATGCCGGTGGGGATCCCCTGGTAGCTCACGGCCGGGTTGGAATAATACGGGATGTAGTAGGGCGCGTAGGACATGATCGTCCCCACGTCGCGGTCGTTGTAGGTGAACCGGTGCCCGTAATAGTAACGACCGTTGCCGTCGGCGACCTCCTCGGTCTGTCTGTCGTGGTGGCAGCCAAAATTGTGCGCGAGTTCGTGCGCTGCGACGGCGGTACCTTGGGCATAGACCGCCACGGCTTGGTAACCGGGTGTGTAGGCCATGCCGGCGTAGTCGCGTGAACCAGTGATCATCAGGAGCACTTGATCGGCGCCCGTGTCGGTGCGTTGTGTGCGCGCAAATCGCCCCAACTCGGTCGTGGTGTCGGCGAGGGTATCGAGGTCGTTTTCGAGCGAATCGTTGGTCGTGTACGATGGCGCCTCTGCAATGCCGGCGAGGCGCCACTGCAAGTTGTCGACGAGGCTGTTGTTGAGGTAAGTGTTCATCGTCGCGACCATCGTGGCGAAGGCATTCTCGACCTCTGCGGTCGTGCCGATGGCGGCTTTGGTCGCGGCGTCGTAAATGATGAGCACATCGGCCGTGTAGGTTGCAGCGCTGATGGCGCCGGTCGTGGCCGCCGAGGCCAGTTGCGCTGCCGCCATCGCGGCGCTGGAGCGGGCGAACGTGGAATCGGCGTCGCCGCACACGGCGAGGCTGCGCGTGTGCTCGAAGACCCGCACGGTCTCGGGCGTGATCTGGATGCTGATCTCGTCGGCGCCGGGGACGGTGATGATGGCGTTCCACAACGTCTCGGTGCCGCACGCGACCATGGTTGCGCCTTGTTCGGGGTTGACGCCGATCCACGTCGTGCGATGGCCGTCGTTAGAGACGGATGCCGCGGTGAATTCAAGCGGCAGGTTCGGCAGTGCTTGCACCTGGATCGTGGCAGGAATGAATTCGCGCCAATCGGCTATGTCGGCTGCGGCGCCGGGGAGGATCGCGGCAATATCCGCGCGCGCCAACCGACGGGTTTCGCGTGGGAGATTGGGGGCGGGTGCATCCGCCGAAGCGGCGGTTTCGGCTGGCGCAAGTGCGGTTGCCGCCCGGTGCTGAATTCGCGGGGCGTCGTTGTCGGCGCCGCCGTTGTTGGACTTGGTGGCCTCCCGGCCGGAATGCAGGACAGCAGCGGAGAGCAACAGAATGCCGACTGCTGCAGCAGAACTGAGGATCGAACCCGAGACGGATTTCTTCATGAGCAGGTGGGAGTGGGTGGTGGTACGGTCGGACCGTGGTACCGGGTGTCCCGGAAAAGACAGATAAACGACTCTGTTTGTGCCCGTCGCACCCGCATTCTTTCGGTCCCGGACCAGACAGCCGTAGAACGAAAAGGCGAGAAAGCCGAAAAACTGCGCACCGGCGGGCTCATTTCTTCTGCGGTGCCGCGCATAGGGGTTTCCCTTAATTTTAACTCCGGATCAATCCCCAGGGTTGACGCAGGGGAAAAGTCCCTGCTGCATGCGGTCATGCACCCACGGCATATTCTGACGCTCGCAGCGCTCCTGACTTCGGGAGTCGCTTTTGGTCAAAGCACACTCAACTGGGCCGACATCGACTCCTGGTCCCTCGGCCTCTCGACCGGAAGCTACAATACGCTCGCGGGTGCAGGCGCGGCCAACTCGAACATCAAAACGCTCACCTACGATCTCGGCTCCGGCCTGACCGCGACGGTCTCGGTGGCGCGCGATGCGGGTGTCACGTGGCAGGAGAGCTCGAATTACGGTTCCCCGTCTGCGTTCGCGCCCGCGGTTACCGCCGGTGGTGTTCTCGGATTGGGCATCGTGAAGGGCACCGGCTTGGCGACCACGTTGGGTGCAACCTACACCATCCATTTCAATCAGGCCGTCACCCTCGACTCGTTCAGGATTGGCGACATCGACTCTGCTCGGGATGTCGTCGCGGTGACCACCAATTCGGGTGCGCTCTCGATCTTGTCCCAAGCTTCGCAGTACGCTCCCGTTGCCGGCACCAGCGGAAACACGCTGACCCTCACGAGCACGGTCAACTGGAACGAATCGAACTTCACACCGGCCGCGACAACCAGCTGGACGGAACTCACGAGCGGCACGACGGCGGTCACCGACCTTACGGTGACCCTTGCTGGTACCTCGGGCAGCAATCACGGCGTCTGGCTCGGCTCTCTGGAAGTGACGGCGGCGATCCCCGAGCCCTCGACCTATGCGGCGGTGCTCGGTGCTTGCACCCTCGCGCTGGTGGTGTGGCGTCGGCGTGCGCGCGGCTGAGCGTCCATTCTTTTCCGGTATTTGAGCAAAAGCCCCGCGTTTGCGGGGCTTTCGTTTTTCCGGCGCTCAAGGACGCGCGATGGGGCTGCGCAGGCGGATGTCGCGTGAGGAGGCGCCGATGCGGATCTCGTAATCGCCCGTCGTGGCGGTCCAAGCCCGTGTGCCGGGATCAAAGTATTGGAAGGCGCGCGCGCCGAGGGGCAGCTCGATCGTACGGCTCTCGCCGGGAAGGAGCGCGACTTTTGCGAACGCCTTCAGTTCCTGCGGTGGGCGCGCGATTGGTGTGACGCTCGGCGGGGCAAGGTAGAGTTGCACTACTTCCTCGCCCGCTCGTGTGCCGGTGTTCGTGATGATGCAGGTGGCGATGCAGCCGTCGTCCGTTGGCGCGATGCGCAGATCCGAATAGGCGAAGGTTGTGTAGGAGAGCCCGTGGCCAAACGGGAAGAGCGCCTCGAGCGCGTTCTGGTCTAGGTACCGGTAGCCGACGAACACGCCTTCGTCGTAACGGCTCTTCAGGCCGGGGTCGCGGTAATCGGCAAAGGCCGGCGCTTCGCTGCGGCGTTGGATATAGGAGAACGGCAGTTTCGCCGACGGCGCGGCACGGCCGAACAGCAGATCGGCGATCGCGCCGCCGCCTTCCTGCCCAGGATAAAACGCGGCGAACACCGCCCGCACCCTGCCGATCCAGGGCTCCAGCAGCTGCGGTACGCCGCCGTAGACGATCACCACGGTGTTCGGGTTCGCGGCGGCCACGGCGCGGACGAGTTCATCCTGTCCAGCCGGCATCAGGAAATCGGCGACATCGCAGCCTTCACCCTCGGTGGCGGCGGATTGGCCGACGGCGACGATCGCCACGTCCGCGTCGCGCGCGGCGGCAGCCGCCGCTTCGATCGTGGGCGGGGCCCGGTGATCGCCGGGCGCGCGCCAGCCGAGGACCATCGTGGCATCGCCGCCCAGCTCGCAGAATTCGACGCGCAGCGCGTAGCATTGGCCCGCTTCGAGTCGCACGGTGCGCGTCTTTGTGTCGAGGCTGTGCGCGCCCCAGTGGTCGATGACGAGCTGTCCGTCGAGCCAGAGGCGCGAGCCGTCGTCGCTGCAGAGTGCGAGCTCGTAATCCTGGGTGACTGGCGGAGTGAAGTGGCCGGTCCAGCGGATCGAAAACAGGTCCTTGTTCAACCGCGGGTCGGGCGTGCCGCCGATGAGTTCGAAAAACACGTTCGGCTCGATGAGCGTCGAGACGGGCGCGCCGCTGCAGTCGGCGTTGTCGAAATACTCCGCCCGCAATCCGGGTTCGCCTTCAGGTGTGCGAAAATATTGCGCCGGAATCGGGGCGGGCCTGTAGAGATCCATCGACACGCCTTCTTCGAAATGCAGATCGATGCGCCCGGCGAGGAGTGCGGTTATGCCCTCGAGCGGACTGACCGTGCGCCAGGGCAGGACCAGCGAGCTTCCGCCACCGCCGGTTCGCGTGTGGTTCATTGCGGGCCCGATCAACGCCACCCGCCGCAACTGCTCCGGCGCGAGCGGCAGCAGACCGTCGTTTTTCAGCAGTACGATTCCTTTGGTGGCGATCTCCTGCGCCAGCGCGCGGTGCGGTTCGCAGCGCACAATCGACTCATCGATCGTGGCCTCGGCGCGATCGAACAATCCCGCCTCGAGGCGCACACGCAAATGCCGCCGGACCTTGTCGTCGATCACCGCCTCGTCGACACGACCGTCGCGCACGGCGGTCAACAGCGTGGGGCCGAACCAGAGGGCCGAGGGCATCTCGAGATCGAGGCCGGCATTAGCGGCGCCGGCGTCGCTGTAGACCGACTCCCAGTCGGATACAACGATACCGCGAAACCCCCAATCGCCTTTGAGAATGCCTTTGATGAGCGGCGCGCACTGGCTGGCGTGTGGCCCGTTGATCCGGTTGTAGGACGTCATCACGGACCAGACGTCCGCCTCAATCACGGCCGCCTCGAACGCCGGCAGGTGGATCTCGCGAAGCGCGCGCTCGTCGACGAGGGCGTTCACCTCGCGTCGTTCCCATTCCTGATCGTTCACCGCGAAATGTTTCACGGTCGCGATCACGCCGCGGCTTTGGAGGCCGCGGATCACGTCGACCGCGATTCGCGAACTCAGCCAAGGGTCTTCGCCGAAGCTCTCGAAATTCCGGCCGTTGAGCGGAAAGCGATGGATGCCGACGCAGGGCCCGAGGATGCAGGCACGGCCTTTGGCGAGCGTCTCTTCGGCGAGCGCTGCGCCGAACCGCGCCGCGAGCGAAGTGTCCCAGGTGGCGGCGAGGTTGATCGGTGCGGGAAACGCGGTCGCGCGGCCGGTGCGGACGCCGGCGGGACCGTCGCTCATCGGGATCGGCGGGATGCCGAGCCGTGGCAGGCCCACGGCGTTGAAGTCGCTGGCGTCGCCGGAGAGGAGCGAGATTTTCTCCTCGAGCGTCATCTGCGCGAGCAGCGCTTCGACACGGTTTTCATCGTCGCGTGGTGTGGAGCCGGGCGGAGCGGCGTCGACCGCGAGTGCGGCGGCGAGACCCAGCCCCAGGAGAAGAGTGTGCGGATTCATGGGCGTGCGGAGTGAGGGGTTCCGTTGCGCTGGAGCTGGGTGAGTCTTCGCACGGGGCGCGTGGGTGGCGTGCCGGTGCGAGGACTCACCCAGTCGGGATATCGGCCGGCCGTGGCGATTCCGGAGCCGGAAAAGCGTCAAAAGGCGGCAAACTTCGCGCCGCGGCGCGGAGCGCGCCCGGGCGTTTCCATTTCGGTGCCCGTGAAACCGACCGATGAACGAACTCCCGCAATTCGCTCCAACGAAACGTGAGTGCAGAGACAACAAGGCCAACTCGTCCAGCCCGCTCGGCCCGCCTGCGCGGGAAAGGCTGGGACGGTGATGCTGGCTCGGGCCGGTTGATCGCGCGTTTCGTGGGCCGCGCGGCGCAGTTGGATCAGTTCATCGCGGCTGTCTCCGAGGATCCGCGTTCGGCCGCGCGCATCGTGGGAGTGAGCGGCGCGGCCGGGGCCGGCAAGAGTCGTTTTGTCGAGGAAGTGTTGGGACAACTTTCCCGTTCCGGACGACCGGTGGCCGTCGTGAAACCGACCGTTGCACCAGGCCTCGATGGTGCCGGACTGCTCCGGGCGTTTGCGGTCAAGCTCCCGATCGGGGGCCACATGCTTTCCGCGGCGATCTCGCGTTTCGCGCAGGATCCGGCGGCGCGCCTCGACGACTCCTCGGCACGCGCGCTCATCAACGCGCTGTTTCACGAGAGCTACGATTGTGGCGTGGAGCGCAGAGGCTTCATCCGGCCCAAGTTCCAACGGCTGGCCATCGTGCTCGATGATTTCGATCTGTTGCCGGCAGAGTATGCGGTCTGGCTGGCGGAGGTGTTCTTGCCGCGCTTGGACGAAGTGCGCGCCCACCTGGATTACGTGCTGATTTTGATCGGCGAGCTGCCGTTGGCGGCTTCGCTGGAACCAGTGGCGTGGAATGCGCTGCCGATGCGCTTCCTCGCGATCGAAATCCCCCCGCTGAGCGAGGCGGAGAGCGTCGAGTTGCTGGCGGCGTTTGCGCGGCGCGCGGCCGAGGCGCGGTCTTGCCATGAGATCGGCGAAGGCCTGCCCGGCGCGATGCTCGAGCTGCTCCGGCACCGCACGGCGCCGCTCGACGATCTCGGCACCGCGATCGGGCGCTGCGCAGGGATGCAGGCGGACGTGCTGCTCGCGATTGCCGCGCTCGGTTACGCGTCGACGGAGGGGCTGCGTCTGGTGCTGGGTGAGGCCGGGGTGACCGGCGCGAGCGCGCTCCTCGAGAGCGCTGCGATCGTCCCCGTTTTCGGGAGCTTGCGCTCGGGCGGGCTGTGGCTGCCCGGCGCTGTCGCGCGTTTGGTTCTTGAGCGGTTGGGAGCACGCAACCCGGAGCTTGCGAAACGCGCCGCCGACACGGCCGCGATGCTCGACGCACTCGCCCAACATTTCCCGACCGAGGAGGATCGGGTGCGTGCCGCGTGCTTGGTCGCGTTTCGCCATTTCTCGCCCCCGGCGCTTGCGGCCTGTTTCGGTGTGGAGGAGGGCGAGGCACTCGCGCGTTTCGCACGCACGCATGGCAGCGGGTTCGAGGAGACTCCGGCCGAGAACCTGCGTTTTGCCGATGGCGTGCGACGCGTGCTCGAAAACTACGCGGAACGCCTCGATGACCCGGCGCGGACCGCGACGCGCGAAAAAGTCTCACGGCTCTGGCACGAGCGTGCGGCCGAGATCGGTGCGGAGCTCGAGCGGTCCACGGATGTGTTGAAGACCATGGAGCGCGATCGCGACGAACTGCTCAAGGAGCTCGACGCTGCACGAGGCCAGGTCACCCGCAGCGAGAGCGAGAATCGGCAGGAATGGCGCGCGCGGATCGATCGTGATGTTGTCCGGATCGGCACCTCGCTTGCGGCCAACGGACTGGGCGTCGCCTGCTTCTGGGTCGCGTTGTTCACCGACAACCAGCGGCTGACTTTTCTTACCCTCGGCGCGATCCTGATCGGCATCGGCATCGGCACGCCGGCGTTGAACCGCGGTCGCGGCAACACGCGGGAACACGCGCTCGCCGCGGTGGCGGCTCTGCAACGACGCCAGCAGGAGCGAGTGGGCGAGGCGCGTGGCGTGGTGAAACTCATCGAGGCGCGGATCGACGGTCTACAACAGCGCCTCGCGAACGAGCGCCGGAAGTGCGACAAGCTCCGGGCCGCAGCGGACGAAGCGTATTTGTAGCGCGGAAGCGCGCCCACTGGCTCGGCGCCGGCAAGCGGGTTTGCTGCCGTCTTGCCCGACGCGCAGGAGTGGCGATGCTCGCGGCGTGACTCTTCTGGCCAACATGCGGTGTTTGCTCGCGACCGTCGGCGGATTGGTCGTCACGACGATGCTGGCTTTGCCCGCGGCAGACGCGCCGGAACCGGAACGTGTTGTCGTGGTGACCAACACGAACGATCCCGATTCGTTGCCGCTCGCGCGCTACTACATGGCGGCGCGGGGCATCCCGGCCGGCAATCTCGTCACGCTGAAGCTGCGCGCCGTGGAGACGATCGGCTGGCCGGAGTTCGTCGATACACTCTTCAATCCGCTCTTTGCCGAGCTGGCGCAGCGCGGCTGGATCGATGCGATGCGCTCGGAGCTCGTCGACCAGTTCGGCCGCCGCAAGGCCGTGATCGCCGGTCACCGCATGAGCTACCTCGTGCTCATGCGCGGCGTGCCGTTGCGCATCGACGCGAATCCGGCTTGGAAACCGCCGGCAGGGCCGGGCGCGCCGCAGGGCGACCTCTCGACGAATCGCGCCGCGGTGGACGGGGAGCTGGCCTTGTTGGCGATGCCAGACACGGCGGTCTCGGGCTGGATCCGCAGTCCACTTTGCGGCGAGCGGAAACCGGCCGGACCGCTGGCGCAGTTGGTCGTGCGGGTGGCGCGGCTCGACGGACCCACGCCCGACGCCGTGCGCTCGATGATTGACGGCGCGCTCGCCGGCGAACACGCCGGTCTGGCGGGGCGGGCCTACATCGACTTCGGCGGGCCGCATGCGGAGGGCGATCGCTGGATGGAGAGCGTGTCACGCCAACTCTCGGACGCCGGCTTCGAAACGGATGCCGAGAAGGCCAAGACGACGTTTCCGCCGCTCGCACGCTTCGATGCGCCGGTGCTCTACTTCGGTTGGTACGCGTGGAATGTCGACGGGCCGTTCACGGTGCCGGGCTTCCGTTTTCCGCCGGGCGCAGTGGCAGTGCACATCCACAGCTACTCGGCGCAGACGCTCCGCTCGGATTCGCGCTTCTGGTGCGGTCCGCTGCTGGCGCGCGGCGCGACGGTGACGGTGGGGAATGTCTTCGAACCGTACCTCGGGCTGACGCACCACCTCGACCTGCTCACGGAGGCGCTCCTGCGCGGCGAGACCTTCGGCACCGCGGCGTACTATGCTCTGCCGGGACTCAGCTGGCAGGGTGTGGCGCTCGGCGATCCGCTCTACCGGCCGTTTGCGCGTTCGCAGGAGGAGCAGTTCGCCGAACGGGCGAGACTCGCGCCGGAGCAGCGGACGTATGTCGTGTTGCGGCAGGCGCAGCTGGAGTTGAAAGCTGGACGCGGCGAGGAGGCGCTGCGACTTGCGCGGGGCGTTTTTCGGGAAACGCCTACGGTGCCACTCGGCGTGTCGGTGGCGCAGCTCACGCACGAGGTCGAAGGGCCGGCGGCGGCGATCCGTGCGCTCGCGTTTCTCGAGATGCTTCCCCGTTACGACGTGCGTGATCTGGGGGCCGTGCGCTCGGCCGCCAAGCTGATGGTCGAGTGGGGCGACACCGCAAAGGCGCTCGTGCTCTACGACAAGGCCCTCGCGCAGCGGCCACCAGTAGGCGAAATCCCGCTGCTCGAGGAGGCGATCGCCGTGGCCCTCAAAGCCGGTCTGCCCGCGCGCGCGGCAAAATGGCAGGACCGACTGGCCGTGGTGAGACCGCCGCCACCTCCGCCGAAGAAGAAGTGAGCCGCGCCGGGCGTTTCCTTTCAGCCTATGAATTCACTCTCCGGCAACATCGTCGACCTAGTCGGACGCCGCTTTTTCCCCGGGCGCGTCGAGTGGGCCGAAGGACGCATCGTGCGCATCGTGGAGACACCAGAGCGGCGCTACACGAGGCAGATCGCTCCTGGGTTTGTCGACGCGCACATCCACATCGAGAGCTCGTTGCTACCGCCGAGCGAGTTTGCGCGACTCGCGGTGGTGCATGGCACGGTGGCGACCGTCTCGGATCCGCACGAGATCGCCAACGTGCTCGGTGTGGCCGGTGTGCGCTACATGATCGCCGACGCGCGCCGCTCGCCCTTGAAATTCAACTTCGGCGCGCCGTCGTGCGTGCCGGCGACCGATCGCGAGACGGCTGGCGCAGTGCTCGATGCGAACGCCGTCGCGAAGCTGCTAGCGATGCGGGACGTGCGCTACCTCAGCGAGGTGATGAACTATCCGGGTGTGCTTCGCGGTGATCCGGAGCTGCTCGCGAAGATCGCCGCTGCGAAGCGGCACGGGAAGGTTGTCGATGGGCACGCGCCGGGACTTCGCGGCGCGCAGGCGCGCGCATACGCGGCAACGGGCATCACGACCGACCACGAATGTTTCACGCTCGCGGAAGCGAAGGACAAGATCGCCGCGGGGATGAAGATCCTGATTCGCGAGGGTTCGGCGGCGCGCAACTTTGCCGCGCTCGCGCCGCTGCTCCGCACCCACCCGGATGCCTGCATGTTCTGCTGCGACGACCTGCACCCCGACCTGCTGCTCAAACGGCATCTCGACGAGCACGTGCGGCGGGCGCTGGCGCTGGGAGCGGACCGGCTCGATGTGTTGGCGTGCGCGAGTCTGAACCCGATACGCCATTACGGGCTGAAGGTCGGCCTGCTGCAGCCGGGGGATCCGGCGGACTTCATCGTGTTCGAGGGCTGGGAAGATCTGCGCGTGCGGCGGACCTATCTCGACGGCGTGCAAGTGGCGCGCGACGGGCGGTCGCTGCTGCCGCGGCAAGCGCCACGGATTGCGAATGCGTTTCGCGCGAAGGCGCGGACGCCCGCCGAGTTTCGCGCCGAAGCGGGCGAGGGGAAGTTGAACGTGATCGAAGCGCTGGACGGGCAGCTCATCACGCGCTGGAGGACGATGAAGCCGAAGCTGCGCGACGGAGCCGCCGTGCCCGATCCGCAACGCGACATGCTGAAGATCGCGGTGGTGAACCGCTATGCCACGAGTGCGCCGGTGGCGGTGGGTTTCATCCGCGGGTTTGGGCTGCGCGGGGGCGCGTTGGCATCGTCGGTCGCGCATGATTCGCATAACATCGTCGCCGTCGGTGCGGACGACGAGTCGCTCGCCGCGGCGGTGAATCTCGTGATCGCGCACAAGGGCGGTTTGGCGGCCGTGGGGCGCGGCGAGGCGCGCGTGTTGCCGTTGCCGATCGCGGGCTTGATGGCCGATGGCGAGGGGCGTGCGGTGGCGGCGGCGTACACCGAGATCGACGCGGCGGCGAAGGCGCTCGGCAGCACGCTGGCGGCGCCGTTCATGACGTTGTCGTTCATGGCACTGCTGGTGATCCCCGATCTGAAGCTCAGCGACCGCGGACTGTTTTCCGGAGCGAAGTGGGCGAGCGCGCCGTTGTGGGCGGATTGACGCCGTGATTTGGATCGCCGCGCCCGTGAGCGGCGCCACGGCGGTATTCTGTAGGCCAGGCCGGTGATCTGGCGGTGCGCTTGGGCCACGTGACCGACGTGGCCCACAGGAAAAGCAAAGCCCCGCGGCTTGATGGCCGCGGGGCGGAGAGGGAACGCCGCTCTCGCGAGCGGCGCCATATTGGGAAACAGGCTCAGTAGTCGCCCATGTCGCCGCCGGGACCGGCGGGCATGGCGGGCTTCTTCTCCTCCGGCTCCTCGGTGATGAGGCACTCGGTGGTGAGCAACAGGCCGGCGACCGAGCTGGAGTTCTGCAGCGCGGAGCGGACGACCTTGGTCGGATCGAGCACGCCGGCCTTCACGAGGTCGACGTATTCGCCGGTGGCCACGTTGTAGCCTTCGGATCCCTTGCGCTTGAGAACTTCCTGCACGACGGTCGAGCCTTCGACGCCGGCGTTGGCGCAGAGCTGGCGGAGCGGCTCTTCGACAGCGCGACGGACGATCTTGGCGCCGAGCTTCTCGTCGCCATCGAGCTTCTCGATGGCCTTGTCGAGGGCGGCCACGGTGCGGAGGAGGGCGACGCCGCCGCCGGCGACGATGCCTTCTTCAACCGCGGCGCGGGTGGCGTGGAGCGCGTCGTCGACGCGATCCTTCTTCTCCTTCATCTCAGCTTCGGTGGCGGCACCGACGTTGATGACGGCCACGCCGCCGGCCAACTTGGCGAGGCGCTCCTGGAGCTTCTCGCGGTCGTAGTCGGAGGTCGTCTCGTCGATCTGGCGACGGATGAGCTTCACGCGACCCTGGATGTCGGCGGCCTTGCCGGCGCCTTCGATGATGGTCGTGTTCTCCTTGTCGATCGTCACGCGCTTGGCGCGGCCGAGGTCGGCGAGCTTGACGCTCTCAAGCTTGATGCCGAGGTCCTCGGTGACGAACTTGCCGCCGGTGAGGATGGCGATGTCTTCCATGATCGCCTTGCGGCGATCACCGAAGCCGGGGGCCTTGACGGCGCACACGTTGATCGTGCCGCGGATCTTGTTCACCACGAGGGTGGCGAGGGCCTCGCCTTCGATCTCCTCAGCGATGATGAGGAGCGGCTTGCCGGTCTTGGCAGCTTCCTGGAGGACGGGGAGGAGGTCGTTGAGGGAGGTGATCTTCTTCTCGAAGAGGAGAATGTACGGATCCTCGAGGACGGCTTCCTGCGACTCGGCGTTGGTCGCGAAGTAGGGCGAGATGAAGCCCTTGTCGAACTGCATGCCTTCGACGACGTCGAGGGTGGTCTCGATGGACTTGGCCTCTTCGACGGTGATGGTGCCGTCCTTGCCGACCTTGTCCATGGCTTCGGCGATCTTGTCGGCGATATCGTAGTCCCAGTTGGCGGAGACGGCGGCGACTTGGCGGATCTCCTCGCGGCCGGTTACCTTCTTGGAGATAGCCTTCAGCTCGGCGATGCCGGCCTCGACGGCCTTGTCGATGCCTCGCTTGAGATAGATCGGGTTCGCGCCGGAAGTCACGGACTTCAGGCCTTCGCGGTAGATGGACTCCGCGAGCACGGTGGCGGTCGTGGTGCCGTCGCCGGCGATGTCGGCGGTCTTCTGCGCGACTTCACGGACCATCTGGGCGCCCATGTTCTCGAACGGGTCGCGGAGCTCGATCTCCTTGGCGACGGTCACGCCGTCCTTGGTGATCTTCGGCGAGCCGAATTTCTTGTCGATGACGACGTTGCGGCCTTTGGGCCCGAGGGTGACCTTGACGGCCTGGGCGAGGACCTTGACGCCGGCGAGGATCTTGCGGCGCGCGGCCTCTTCGAAAAGCAGTTGTTTCTTAGCCATGGTGATTGTGTTTGGAAACTGGGTTCAGGGGATCAGCGGATGATGCCGAGGATGTCGTCCTCGCGCACGATGAGGAGCGTCTCGTCGCCGAGCTTCACCTCGGTGCCGCCGTACTTGGAGATGAGAACGCGGTCGCCGGCCTTCACTTCGAAGGCGATGACCTTGCCGTTGTCGTCCTTCTTGCCGGTGCCGACAGCGACGACTTCGGCCTCCTGGGGCTTTTCCTTGGCGGAGTCGGGGATGATGATCCCGCCCTTGATCTGCTCTTTCTCTTCGACGCGCTTCACGAGGAGGCGATCGCCGAGCGGAGTGATGCTGGTTTTGCTCATGGATGAGTTTTGGTTGCTGTTGGGATGGAGGTTGGGAGCGGCGCCAAGCGCCGCCGGAGATTGCGGAATTTGGAGGGGACGGAAGGGATATGTGGAAATCAGGGAATCAGGAAACGCAGGTGGAAGCGGAGAGGGATAGCGGGCGTAAAGCCCGCCCCACCACCGGAGGCGGAGAGCGGGATTGTCGCTGCTCGCGTCCCACTCTTCGCGATTTCCGAAGGATTACTTCTTGTCGCCGTCCTTATCGTCGACGACTTCGAAGTCGGCGTCGACCACGTTGCCGTCTTTCTTCGCCTTCTTCTTGGGCTCCTCGGCGGCGCCGCCTTGGGAGGCCTCGGGACCGGCGCCGGCGGCGGCACCCTCGGGCTTCACCTTCGAGTAAATGTCGCTGCCGATGGCCTGCATGGCCTGGTTGATCTTGTCGGCGGCGGCTTTCATCTCCTCGGGCGTGGCGCTCGAGTTTTCGAGGACCTTCTTGCCTTCGGCGATGGCGGCTTCGGCGGGCGCCTTCTTGTCGGCCGGGCACTTGTCGCCGAGGTCCTTGAAGAGTTTCTCGGACTGATAGATCGACTGATCGAGGATGTTCTTCGCCTCGACGGCGTCGCGCTTTTTCTGGTCCTCGGAGGCGTGGGCTTCGGCTTCCTTGCGGAGGCGCTCGACCTCGTCCTTGGAAAGGCCGGACGAACCGGTGATGGAGATCTTCTGGTCGCGCCCGGTGCCGAGATCCTTCGCGGTGACGTGGAGAATGCCGTTGGCGTCGATGTCGAAGGTGACCTCGATCTGCGGCGTGCCGCGCGGGGCCGGCGGGATGCCGTCGAGACGGAAGTTGCCGAGCATCTTGTTGTCGCTGGCCATCGGGCGCTCGCCTTGGAGCACCTTGATGTCGACGGCCGTCTGGCTGTCGGAATAGGTCGAGAACACCTGCGACTTCTTGGTCGGGATCGTGGTGTTGCGCGGGATCATCGGTGTGGAAACCGCGCCGGCGGTTTCGATGCCGAGAGTGAGCGGCGTGACGTCGAGGAGAATGACGTCGTCCTTCTGGCCGGAGAGAACGGCGCCCTGAACGGCGGCACCGACTGCGACGACCTCATCGGGATTCACGCCGCGATGCGGCTCCTTGCCGGCGAGCTTCTTGGCGATCTCGATGATTGCGGGCATGCGGGTCATGCCTCCGACGAGGACGAGTTCGTCGATCTTGTCCTTGCTGAGGCCGGCGTCCTTCAAACACGCCTCGAACGGCGCGATGGTGCGCTGGGCGAGCGCCTCGCAGAGTTGCTCGAGCTTGGCGCGGGAGATGGTGACGTTGAGGTGCTTCGGCCCGGAGGCGTCGGCCGTGATGAAGGGGAGATTGATGTCGTAGCTCTGAGCGGAGGAGAGGGCGATTTTGGCCTTCTCGGCCTCTTCCTTGAGGCGCTGCATCGCCATGGCGTCGCCGCGAAGATTGATGCCGGATTCTTTTTTGAAGGAATCGGCGAGCCAGTTGATGATCGTGTCGTCCCAGTTATCGCCGCCGAGGTGGGTGTCGCCATTCGTGGCGCGGACTTCGAAGACGCCGTCGCCGAGTTCGAGCACGGAGATGTCGTAGGTGCCGCCGCCGAGATCGTACACGGCAATGGTCTCGTCCTTCTTCTTGTCGAGACCGTAGGCGAGCGACGCCGCCGTGGGCTCATTGACGATACGCATCACCTCGAGGCCGGCGATGGTGCCGGCGTCCTTGGTGGCCTGGCGCTGGGCATCGTTGAAATAGGCGGGGACGGTGATGACGGCCTTCTTGACGGGTTCGCCGAGGTAGGCTTCGGCGTCGGCCTTCATCTTGGCGAGGACCATCGCGGAGATTTGCTCGGGGGCGAAGCGCTCGGTCTTGCCGCCGACTTCGACCTCGATGTAGGCGTCGCCGTTCTTCCCCTCGACGACCTTGAACGGCATGTTCTTGGCCTCGTTCTGGACCTCGGAGAACTTCCGGCCGATGAAGCGTTTCGCGGAGAAGACGGTGTTCTTCGGGTTGGTTACCGCTTGGCGCTTGGCGGCTTGGCCGACGACGCGCTCGCCGGTCTTGGTGAAGGCGACGACGGACGGCGTGGTGCGCCCGCCCTCGGCGTTGGGAATGACGACGGGCTCGCCGCCCTCCATGACCGCCATACAGGAGTTGGTGGTGCCTAGATCGATGCCGATGATTTTGCTCATGTGAAAGTCCTTAGAGAGGGTGTGCGCGTCGGTTTTGTTAGGCGCGTTTGTGGAAACGTTCTGCAAACGCGGTGCCAGCGGCGTAGGATAGTTGTAACAAAAAGAGGGACAACGACTTGAGTGCTGAGGCGGCCGCACGGTGCTCCTTGGTCTTGTGCCATGGCTAGGTGTGGGTGTGTCACTTTGGCAGATGCTCAGCGGCTCTGACTCGGGCTGTGGCACAGTTGCGCGCACCCGCTCCGATGCAGCGCATTGGGTTTGGCCGCGACCCCACAATGTTCGACCGTGCCCCTAAACTCATCTCCCGGATCTGGGTCGACAATCTGGGCCCCAAGCTGCGTATCGTAGCGGGATTTCTTCTTTCACCCCATGATCCGGATCAATCGCGCTAATCTCCAACAACTCGGTGTGCCCTCGGCCAAGGTCGGCTGCGGGCCCGTGGCACGTTTCCCCGAACGGGTCGTGCAATTTGGCGAGGGCAACTTCCTGCGCGCCTTCGTCGATTGGAAGATCGACGAGCTCAACGCCGCCGGCGCGTTCGGCGGCTCCGTGCTCGTAGCCCAGCCGATCAAGCAGGGCATGGCTGCCGAGTTGCAGGCGCAGGACGGCCTCTACACGGTGCTTTTGCGCGGCGTCGAGGGTGGCAAGGTCGTCGAGACACGCCGCGTCGTCACCGCGATCAACCGCGCGATCAATCCGTACGACCAGTGGGCGGAGCTCGTGAACGCGTTCCGCGGCGACGTGCTGCGCTTCGTCGTTTCGAACACTACCGAGGCTGGCATCGCCTACGCCGAGGAGAAACACACTCCCGGCGTGTGCCAAAACACGTTCCCGGCGAAGATCGCGGCGTTGCTTTGGGAGCGTTTCGAAGCATTCAAGGGCGACGCGAAACGTGGCCTCGTTTTCCTCCCCTGTGAGCTGATCGAGCGCAACGGCGAGAACCTCCGCAAATGCGTACTTCAATACGCGCAGGCGTGGGGCCTCTCCGCCGACTTCGTGCGCTGGGTCGAGACCGCCAACCATTTCTGCAACACGCTCGTCGACCGCATCGTACCCGGGTATCCGCGCGACGAGGCCGCGCGCATCGCCGGCGAGCTCGGCTATGAGGACAAGATGCTCGTTGCCGCCGAGTATTTCCACCTCTGGGTCATCGAGGGGCCGAAGGCCATCGCCGACGAGATCCCGTTCCACAAGGCCGGCCTCAACGTGATCTGGACCGACGACATGACGCCGTACCGCACGCGCAAGGTCCGCCTCCTCAACGGCGCGCATACTTCCAGCGTGCTCGCCGCCTTCGAGGCTGGCTGCAACACCGTGCGCGAGATGGTCGAGGACCCGATTTGCGGCGCGTTCATCCGCAAGGCCGTGTTCGACGAGATCCTCCACCAGGTGCCGCTGCCGCCGATGGAGCGCAAAGCCTACGCCGACTCGGTCATGGAGCGCTTCTGCAATCCGTTCGTGCGGCACGAGCTCCTGTCGATCTCGCTCAACTCCGTCTCGAAGTGGAAGGTGCGCGTGTTGCCCTCGCTGCTCGATTGCCAGAAGGACTTCGGCAAGCTGCCGCCGGCGCTCTCGTTCTCCCTCGCGGCGCTGATCTGGTTCTACTGCGGCGAGCCGGTCTCGGCCAACGAGCTCCGCGGCCGTCGGAATCGCCAGCCATACCCGATCAAGGACGACGCCC
>DATGXO010000081.1:0-8807 GCA_035298965.1 Opitutaceae bacterium
GGGAGCACCGATGGTCCCCCTCCTCGCCGGAGTCGCCGTCGGATCGAGCGGCACCGCGCCGAGTATCGCCACCGTGCGCGACGCCGTGACGAGCAGCGCCGTCAGCCGCCGTTTCCTCCGCATCAGCGTATCGCCGCAATAGCCGGCGATCACCGCCGCTAGTTTGTCCCGTCGCGCGCTGCGGCGCGCGGCCGAGATCCGGATCGACCGGGAGACGGCGCCGGCGCGCTCCATCGCGCGGGCAAGGATTCACTGAAGCCGGCGGCCCTTGTGCCGATGAGGAGCGAGCCCTAATCACCGACAACTCCCTTTCCATGCCCCCTCCGCTCACTGAAAACACGTTCAAGGAATCGATCGAACACGCTGTCCAGAACGTGTTTCACACCATGCTCCAACGGTCCGCCGCGCCCGTGCACGGCGCGTCGCCCGTGCCGACCACCGAGCCTTGGGCGCGCCCCGACGACCTCGGCGGCACGATCGCCGTCGGCAGCGTCGGTTTCGCCGGTGACATCTGCGGCCTCGTCTACCTCTACCTCTCCGAAACCCTCGCGCACCAGGCCGTGCAAGGCATGCTCGGCATGACGCCGGACGAGGTCGCCAGCGCCGGCCGCGAAGTCATCTCGGACGTGATCGGCGAGCTCACCAACATGACCGTCGGCGTGTTCAAGAACCGAATCCACGATCTCGGCTACCCGTGCAAGTTGACGATCCCGACCGTCGTGTGGGGCAGCAACATCGCCATCCAGCCCACGCGCGGCACGGTCCGGCGGACCTACGTCTTCAGCGTCGACGGCCACAGCGTAATCGCGGACCTCATCTTCAAGGAAACCTGACCCGCCATGCCCAAGATCCTCACCATCGACGACTCCAAGACGATCCGGATGATCATCCAGCGCGCCTTCAAGGAGTACGACTGCACCGTACTCGAAGCCGCCAACGGCGACGACGGCCTCAAGGCTGCCGCCGAGCACAAGCCGGACATCATCATTCTCGACATCACAATGCCCCACATGGACGGCATCCAGATGCTCACGCACCTGCGCGAGCGCGGCGACCAGACGCCGGTCGTGATGCTCACCGCCGAAGGTGGCACCACGAGCGTGCAACGAGCGCAGGGACTCGGCATCGCCGAGTACATCGCCAAGCCGTTCCAGAACGAGGCGCTCGTCGAAAAGGTCTCGAAAATCCTCCCGCTCGCCCGCAAGGCCGCATGAGTCGCGGTCTGTCGTGGCGGAACCCGCCAAGAGTTTCGCCCGGGCGACAGACCGATCGTGCGGTGGACTCCGCCACTGCGTAGATCGGGAGTGCTGCGGCGCGAATACGCCGCAGCGAACAATCACGCGCGAGACATCACTGCATGTGCTCGCGCACGAACGGCGCGATCGCCTCCGCCCAGCGCCGGTTCCCCTCCTCCTTGAAGTGGAGCTGGTCGGGCGCGAGCTCGCGTGAAAGTCGCCCGTCCGCTTCGAGGAAGATCGCGCCGATATCCTGCACGAAGACGGATTTCCCGTCGTGGATCGCCGCGACGCGTTCGTTGATTTTGCGGATCTTCTCCCGGATCGCCGATTTCGGGTCCTCGTCGCGCGGGAACACGCCGAGCACGAGCAGCTTCGCCTCCGGATAGGCAACGTTCAGCTTCTTCGCGCACGCGATGATGCCCCGGGCCGTGTCGTCTACGTCGCGCGCGGTCGTGTAGATGTTGTTCGTCCCGATCAGCAGCACGACGACCTTTGGCTTGAGATTGCCGATCTCGCCGTTTTCCAGCCGCCAGAGCAGGTTCTGCGTGCGGTCGCCGCCCATGCCGAAGTAGGCCGGCGCGTAAGGTCCGAAGACCTGTTTCCAGGCCTCGCTCCAGCGCGCGCCGCCGAGCAGCGAATCGCCGTGGAACACCAGCTTCGCCTCGCCCTTCTCCGCGATCGCGGCGAACTCGGCGTGCAGCTTTTCCCACTCCGCTTTCGGCATCCAACTGTAGTCGCGATCCCGCGGCACCGGCTCGACGGGATCGCTCGGCGGCGGCGCCGGCTCTTCGGCAAACGCGGCGAGCGTCAGCGCTCCGGCCGCGATCAACATTCTAGTGACGCGAAAGGCAGTTCTGAAACGAATGTCCATGGTTCCGTATCTCGGCCGGCGTGGGCCGTGGTTGAGTCCGGCTTGCCGGACCCCGTCCCATTTTCGGGAGGCAATCGTCCCCGAGACGCCGCCAACCGACGTAGACCACTGCAACCGCTCCTGAACCTAAGTCACGCGACTGCCGCAGCTTAGGGCACTCAGGCGCACTTGGCACACGCCCTGCGATTCTGAGGGCTCAATCAGCTACCAACATGAAAAACACTCGCGCTATCCTCCTCGTCACCGCCGGCCTCCTCGCCGCTGCCGCGTTCGCCACCGCCCTTCTCACCATCTCGCTTCCTGTGGCCGCGCTCTTCGAATACGCGACCGGCACGCTCGTGACGACCGGGCTCCTGACCATGTTGCTCGGGACCGAGCGCACCATCGCCCGCCCGCCCACCGCTCCGCGCACCGCCCCGCCCGCACGCCGCGCCTGCCCGCCGGCGCCTCGCCGTGAACTCGCACACGCGCTCTGAGCGCTCAGCCCATCCGGCCGTTTCTGCAATCTGTGTCCGCCGTTCCGCGCCTCACCGCGAAGCCGCGTAGTTCCGAAATTCTCCGGATAAACCCCGTCGTAGATGGAGACCTCTTTTCAGTAATTGTTGTCTGGGGTATGCCCCGCCGCTGCGCCTTCATCGCGGCGGCGGGGTTCTGTTCACCGGCCGACCAAGCTCACCCCGACCACCGCACACCGCCGCCATCGCCGCGAAGCTCATGACGCAGCCCTGCGCCGATTGACTCACCCCCGCGCGCCCAGCACGCTCGCTCCGTCGCGCCCCACCCTCACCAGCACCCATGACCACACCTAACTGCCCCGCCGGTCGCATCCTCGTCGCCGACGACCAGCCCGACATCCTCGAAGCCCTGCGCCTGCTTCTCAAAGGCGAGGGTTACCAGGTCGAGACCGTGAAGACGCCCCAGGGTGTCCTGAAGGCGCTCGAGTCGCGCGACTTCGACCTGCTCGTGATGGACCTCAACTACACGCGCGATACCACCTCCGGCCAGGAGGGCCTCGATCTCCTTCAGCGCATCCGCAATCTCGACACCACATTGCCCGTCGTCGTCATCACCGCCTGGGGCACGGTCGACATCGCCGTCGAAGCCATGCGCCGGGGCGCGCGCGATTTCATCACCAAGCCGTGGGACAACGCCCGCCTGCTCGCCACCGTCGCCACCCAGATCGAGCTCGGCTCCGCCGTCCGCCGCTACCAGCGCCTCGAACAGGAAAACGAAGTTCTCCGTGGCAAGGGCGGCCCGAAGCTCATCGCCGATTCGCCCGCGATGCGCCCCGTCCTCGAGCTCATCGCCCGCGTCGGCCCCTCGGACGCCAACGTCCTGATCACCGGCGAAAACGGCACCGGCAAGGGCGTCGTCGCCGAGGCGCTCCACGCCGTCTCGCCACGCGCGCGCAAACCGCTCCTCACCGTCAACATGGGCGGCCTGCCCGAGGGCATCTTCGAGAGCGAACTCTTCGGTCACGTGAAAGGCGCATTCACCGACGCCAAGGCCGACCGCGCCGGCCGCTTCGAGCTAGCCGACGGCGGCACGCTCTTCATGGACGAGATCGGCAACATCCCGCTCTCCCAGCAGAACAAGCTCCTGCGCACCCTCGAGACCGGCGAGTTCGAACGCGTCGGCTCCTCGCGCACGCAACGCGCCAACGTCCGCATCATTTCCGCCACCAACGCCGACCCGCTCGCCGAAGTCGCCGCCGGCAAGTTTCGCCAGGATCTCCTCTTCCGCCTCAACACGATCGAGATCCACCTCCCGCCGCTGCGCGAGCGCCCCGAGGACATCCCGCTGCTCGCGCTCCATTTCCTCAAGGAGCACACTGAGCACTACCGCAAACTCGTCACCGGTTTCGACGACGCCGCGATCGGTGCGATGAAAGCCTGTCCCTGGCCCGGCAACGTCCGCCAGCTCGACCACGCCGTCGAGCGCGCCGTGCTCATGTGCCAAGGCAAGGCGATCCGCGCCGTCGATCTCGGCCTGCAAGCCGCCGCCGAGGCCGCCGCCCGCGTCGACGAGATGAGTCTCGAAGAAGTGGAGGCGTTCCTCATCAAGAAGGCCCTCGCCCGCCACGAAGGCAACGCCCGCAAAGCCGCCGAAGCCCTCGGCCTGAGCCGCAGCGCCTTCTACCGCCGGCTGGAACGGTACGGGCTGTGAGAAACATCTGCATTCGAACCCATCGTTTCTTGTGGCGGGCGAAGGGCCGGCTACCTCGCTGGGCGATTCTGCTGCCGTTTGTCGGCCTCCCTGCTCTTCTCATCATTGATCCGATCTTGCCGCCAGTCGTCGACAGAATCCTAGGTTTAGCCGTGCTGTCGCCGGTGGCTGTGTGCCTCTTGCTCGCCTACAGCTATTTCGCTCTCGCCGCTCCTGCGCTCCTCATCGGTTACCTCGGCGCGTCTTTTCCCTCAATGTACCCGAACCTAGCTGTGTGGCGTACCCCAATGCTGGTGCTCGGCTCGGCTACGCTCTTTCTCGGCTGCTTCGCCGAATTTCGGCACGCCGGAGAGAAGCGAGCCGAGATTCTTGCCCGCTACGGCGTAACCAGACTTCCGCGCACGACGCTCTTCGCCACCGGTGCACTCACTGGCGCTGCCACCATCATTGAGGCGTGCTCGGCCACCATATCGGTTGGTGATGGCATCATTCTGTCCATTTCTTCTATCGCATTGATCGTCGCGGCGCTGCTCCGCCGTCCACAGATTTTATGCGAGCCTTCGTCGCCCCAAGTGACAGGCGGCTTCGGATCCCCTTAGCGTCCATTAGCGGTTTCCCTCTTTCTCCGCGCTTCGTTCTCTTCGTTGCCTTCTGTCGCCTCTCCGTTTCTCCGTGCCCCCCGCGCCATCCCGCCCCAAGCCCCGCCGCAAACACGAGACGCCGTTCGACCAACGTCTCCTCTGGCTCGTGCTCGGCTCGGGCGCGCCGGCCATCGCCACGGCGATGACGCTCCTGCTGGTCGACGACTTCACCACGCGCACGCGGTGGACGCTCGGCGTGTTCGTCGTCGGTTGCTGGTTCTTCGGCGCGCTCATGGTGCGCGAGCGCGTTGTCCGCCCGCTCCAGACGATCGCCAACCTGCTCGCCGCGCTCCGTGAGGGAGATTTTTCGATCCGTGCGCGCCGCCTCCCGCCCGACGATCCGCTCGGCGGCGTGCACGCCGAGATCAACTCCCTCGGCACCATCCTCCGCGAGCAACGCCTCGTCGCCATGGAGGCCACCGCGCTGTTGCGCACCGTCATGGCCGAGATCGACGTCGCCATCTTCGCCTTCGACGAGAGCGGTCTGCTCCGCCTCATCAACCGCTCCGGCCAGGAGCTGCTCGCCCAACCCGCCGAACGCGTCATCGGCCGCAGCGCCGCCGAGCTCGGCCTCGAGTCGTGCCTCGACGGCGACACCACGCGAGTGCTCCCGCTCACGTTTCCCGGCGGCCAAGGCCGATGGGGCATGCGCCGCACCTCGTTCCGCGAACGCGGCCTGCCGCACCAGCTCATCGTCATCGCCGACCTCACCCGCGCCCTGCGCGACGAGGAGCTCAAGGCCTGGCAGAAACTCGTCCGCGTGCTCGGCCACGAGCTCAACAACTCCCTCGCGCCGATTAAATCCCTCGCCGGCAGCCTCGGCACGATGCTCAAGCGCAAGCCCGCCGACTGGGAAGCCGACATGCAGCACGGCCTCGAAATCATCTCCACGCGCGCCGAAGGCCTCGCGCGTTTCATGGAGTCCTACGCGCGGCTCGCACGCCTGCCCCAGCCCACCCTCGCGCCCGCCGATCTCTGCGCCATCGTGCGCCGCGCCGCGTCGCTCGAGACGCGCGCCCCCGTCCACCTCGCCGACTGCCCGCCGCTCTCCCTCGAAATCGACGCCGCGCAGATCGAGCAACTCCTGATCAACGTCCTCAAAAACGCCGCCGAGGCCGCGCGCGACACCGGCGGCGCCGTGCACGTGAGCTGGTCGACGACCGCCCACGAGGCCGAGATCCGCATCGAGGACGACGGCCCCGGCATCGCCAATCCGAGCAACCTTTTCGTGCCGTTCTTCACCACAAAGCCCGGCGGCTCCGGCATCGGTCTCGTACTCTGTCGCCAGATTGCGGAGAACCATGGGGGCAGCTTCACGCTCGCCAACCGCACCGATCGCCCCGGCGGTCTCGCCACCATCCGCCTGCCGCTGCGGCGCGCGGCGGCGGCGTAGCTGTCACGCACAGCCGACGCCGGTTGGGGCGGCGCAGGTCGCTGGACCGGCCGGTGCGAGATACAGCCCTTCCGCCCGCCCGCGCGCCGTCGTGCCCGTACGTCGCCGCCACGAGCCCACACCGCCGGAATCCGGTTGGCTCTGGACGGATACCCGCGATCATTCGCCCGTCGGCTCCGGTCCCCGAAACCCGAACGGTTACTCCACTATGCGCTCACTCGCTCTTTCCCGCCTGCTCACCGCCTGCGCGTTCACCACACTCGCGCTTCTCGCAATCGCCGCGCCCCAGCCCCTCGCCCCCGACACCGAGTTGAAGCTCGAGCTCACCCCCGCCGCACCGAAGGCGGAGATCACCTTCGCCGGCGGCACCGAGCGCCTGCTCGCCCTCCGCGTCACCGCGGCTGGCGCGGGCGGCTCCGTCCGCTTCAAGGCCAAGGCCGAGGCCAAGTTCGGCGCCGCCACCGCGGGGAGCGATTTCGGCTGGAACTTCGACACCGAGCGCGCCGCCACCCAACTCTGGGATACGATCCCGCACCTGCCCGCCACCTGGCAGATCGAGATCGGGATCAACGGCAAACCCACCGGCACCGTCGCGCTCACGCTCAAGCTCGAGGACCAGGGCCCCGCACCCGACATCCGCTGGGGCGAGGCGCCGGGCACGCTGCTCGTGCGCAACGCCGGCCAGTCCCGTCTCTCCGCCACCCCCGAGAAGAACCTCCTGCTCCGCCACCCGCTCTACAAGTCCGGATCCGTCTCCCCCGACATCACGCCCGCCGGCGACGCACTCTTCCGCCTCCCCGCCGGCATCTGGCAACTCACCGCCACCGGCGGCGAAGGCGTGACCGAATTACGTTCCGCGCTGATCCCCGTCTCCAGCGGCGGCGAGACGATCGTCGACTGGCCGCAGATGCGCGCCCTCGAAGGCGAGGAGTCGAAGGGACTCTCCGAGCTCGTCCTGCGCGACGCCATCGCCGACGGCGCCACCGGCACCTTGCTGGTCGCCGCGCCGATGTTCGCCGAAGCGCCGAAGCCCGAGGCGGTGCGCATCCTCGAGGGCGGCCAACCCGGCGAGGTGCTTTCCGTCGAGTCGATCCCGGCCAAACTCCACGTGGTCGTGCTCTTCGACTCCTCTTTCTCGATGCGCAAGATCTTCGGTGAGGCGCAGGACGCCGCGCTGCGTTTCGTCGAGAACCTCCCGGCCGACTGCACCGTCGATTTCTTCGACTTCGACACGAAGGTGAAGGAACTCGCCGCACCCGACCGCGCCGCTCTCCTCGACGCCATCCGCGGGATCAAGTCCGACGGCTCCACCAAGCTCTACGACTCGATCATGAAGGGTCTGCCCAAGTGCGCCGCCCACCGCCGCAGCGCCGTCGTGGTCTTCACCGACGGTTTCGACGCCCAGGTCGAGGATCCCGGCTACGGCAGCCGCGCCTCGCAGGAACTCGTTTTCGAGTCCGTCGCCAAGGCAAAGGTCCCGCTCTTCACGATCGCCTACGGCGAGAAACCCGACGAGCAGACGCTCCAACAACTCGCGACACTCTCCGGCGGCGCCTACTACCGCGCGCAGGCCGACACCATCGGCACGGTCTTCGACCAGATCCGCGGCCTCGTCGACCGCGACTACAAGATCACCTACCGCCGCCCCGCCAAGGTCGCCGCCAGCAACACGCCCGTCGTCACCCTCGTCCTCGATGTCAGCGGTTCGATGGACATGGATTCGAAGACCCCCGGTTGCGGCCGCCGCATCGAGACCGCCAAGGACCTGCTCCGCGGCTTCTTCGGCCGCGTTCCCGCCGGCAGCGTCGCGCAACTCTTCACATTTTCCAGCCAGGTGGCGCTCGCGCAGGTGCCCACCTCCGACACCGCGCGCCTCCTACGCGCCTTGGCGCCCGTGAATTCCGGCGGCGGCACCGAGACGCTCAAGGCCACCAAAGCCGCCCTCGATTCGCTCGAGAAGATCCCGTCGCGCAACCGCTCGCTGCTCTTCATCACCGACGCCGCGCTCCAAGTCCCCGAGGGCAAGCCGCGCCAGGAATTTGAGCAGTACCTCGCCACGCTGAAGGATCTCAACATCCGCAGTCTCTGGGTCGGCATGGTCGGAGCCGACCAGCAGGCGCCGTTCGAGAACGCCGCCAAACTTTCCGGTGGCAGCTTCGTCGTCAGCCCCAGCACCGACGCCCTCGCCCAGGCCCTCGCCTCCCTCGAGAGATCGCTCGCCGATCCCACGACCGGCAACGAGGTCGCCGTCGAGGTGCTCATCGACAAACCCGACGACAAGGGCGCGCATCACCTTCATGGTGGCACCGGCCTCTTCCCGCTGCCCGTCTCCGCCAGCACCGCCGAGCACAGCGTCGGCTGCCTCACCGCGAAGCTCAACAACTCGCCCGACGCCCCGCAGCTCACCATCAATCTGCCGGGCGCCGGCTCGACTGCCCCCTCCACCGACACCCGCCCACCGTCCACCGTCCACGGTCAACCGTCCACCGATTCCACCG
>DATGXO010000082.1:0-18752 GCA_035298965.1 Opitutaceae bacterium
GTACCACGTACCCGGCCCGGGCTATGACTCCGGGCCGGCGATCAAGCCCCCCAAAGGACCGATCAGAATTCGAGCGTGTTCGTGAGCGTGATCACCCGCGGCTCCGGAATCCGGTAGGTACCGGCAGAACCATCGGGCTGCACCGTGACCGGGATCAGCTTCTTCGAGGCGAAGAGATCGCGGACGTTGAGCTGCACCTTCCAGCGAAGCTTCTCCGTGACCTTGAACTCGCGGCCGATCCACATGTCGATCGCGTCCTCGGACGGGCCGTAGTAACGCTTGTTCACATCGTAGCCTGTGTTCGTCGAGTTCAGCCCGAAGCCGACCACCTGACGATCCAGCCAACGGTAGCTGCCGCCGGTGTAGAGCCCCTTGAGGAAGCCGGTCTGGAAGGCGTAGTTCGCGGTCAGATTGAAGCGCCACGGACGCAGCTCGGCGACCGAGCTGTTGTTGAGCGCGAGCGCCAGCTGGTATGCGGGCATGACCTCGTTCTCGAACTTGTCGCGAACGGTGCCGCCGGCACCAGCTTGGAGCGCCCAGTTGCCGCCGCCCCAGATGCGCATGTCGCCCATCGGGCCCTGGTAGTCGACGTACCGCGCTTCGATCCAATCCGAATAGGACTTCGCCAAGTTCAGGCGCTTGGCGTCGGTGCGCGCGGCATTGATCGAGATCTCGAGCCCGGGGATCGGGTTTGTCGTGAGTTCGAACTCCGTACCTTGCGAGACCGTGTCGCCGGTGACAGCGACGTTCGCGAAGGACCAGTTGCCGGTGCCCGCGGCATAGCCGTCCATGCCCCAAGCCTGCTGCATCGCGGTCGGGACCGGCTTCGCCAGCCAATCATCGGTCGACGCCCGCTGAGCATCGTACTGGGCATCGATCACCGATTGGAGGAACGGATTGCCGTACACGCCGTCGACGTGATTGGAGTTGTTCACGCCATCAGCCGGCTGCCAACGCAGCACATGACCAGCGCCATAGCGCGAGCCTTCGGAGGTCACGCCCCAGTAACCGTCGCCCGGCCAGACGTTCTGATCATTGTGGAGCATGACGGCAGCGCGTTGGCCCCAGGCCTCACCGGCGCCGATCAGGTACGAGTTGGCCAAATTACCCGAGAGCGTGGCGAGGTTCGCCTTGCTCTTGTAGCGGCCAATCTTCAGCAGCAGCTTGCCATCGAGGGCGCTGACGGTGAAGCCGTACTCCTTCGTGGTGCCAGTCGGAGGCGGAACCGGATTGCCGAGGATGTCCTTGCGGGAGGCATCCGGCTTAAAGTTCTCCGATTGGTTGTAGAACATGCTGAAACCGAGACGGCCCGGCACCTTGTTCACGATGAACTTCGGCAGATGGCCGACGATGCTGTAGGTCTTGGTCTCACCGCTGCCCCGGCTGAATGAGCGACCAGCGACGCCGTTCTCATCCGCTCCGGTCGGCAGACGCCAATCCGGATCGTTGATGTCGGATACGATGCCCGCGACTTTGTTCGGCGTACCGGCATCATAGGCGCGGGCGATGTCCTTGCGCCAGCCGACCATGGGCACGAGGTTGCCGTCGAACAGGAAGCCCTGCCACACGGCCACCTGTGAGTCGATGATCTGCCGCGACAGGGTTGCGTTCGTGTACGGCCGCGTGTCGTCGTTGAACGACGAGCTGTTCGGATTCACCACCGGCACGTTGGCGGTCACGTAGCTGCCGCTCGTCGTGTTCCATTGCAGGACAGACGTGTTCGCCGGCACGATCTCGGCCGTGATGCGCGACAGGCCCAAGCCCGCCGGCGAGTTCCGATCCGCTACGCTGCCCTGCGACAGATAGACGAGAGGGGTAACATCGCGCTTGGACTGACCGACCGCGACCGTGGCGCTATCGATATAGCCGTCACCGATGTACCAATTCGTCCACGAGCGATTCGCCGAATCGATCTCCATCCGGCTCCACACGCCTGTGAAGCGATGGCGGCCGAGAATCCGGGCGAGCGTGGACTGCTTGCCGATCAAGTCCTTGAAATCCAGTTCGCCGAAGAGCGTGGCGCGGTAGGACTCCCGCTCGTTGTGGGCCTTGCCGCTGCCCGAGCTGCCGCCGCCCATGATGACCATGGCGCGACCGACGTTCGGGTTGGGCGTGTTGCCGACCAGCGTCTCCATCACATCGACGGTGATCGCCGCGGCATCGCCGGAGATGGCGTTCTTCCATCCCCACTTGGCGTCTTGCCGGTCGTAGGAGAGTTCGAAACCGACCCGGTCGCCAAAGAACGTCTGAGACAGCTGGGCGTTGAACGCGTCAAAGCGGTTCCAGTTGTGCTTGTTGTTCCCCTCAATGAGGTTGTTGTAGAAATCGAATACAGACGCATCGGTGAGCGACACCGACTTGAACGGCTGGATGATGTAGCCGGGCAGGCGGGAGTTGAACGCCCACTTGTCGTAGCTCTGGATGCCCTTGTAGGAACCGTTGTCCGGGTTGTTGATGGCGCCGGCGCCGCCGGGATAGTTGGCCGGAGCCGAGGCGGAGGAGATCCCCGGCGACGCGCTGTTGGCGTCGAACGCCGTGATGATGCCGTCCCAGATGCGCTGGCCGGCCGCGCCGAGACCGGGCTGGTACTGGGCGTTGCCGAAAGTCGTGTAGTTGTTGCTATTGATCACCGGGTACGTCGCCTTGCCCATCGTCGTGTACCACGGCGTGATGCAATCGATCGGCGGTGTCAGGCGCGGGTAGTTCGCGTCGATCTTGCCGTGCTCGTAGTTCATACGCAGCGAGGTGCGCGCGCCGTCGAAGCGCATGAACTTGGGATCATAGCGTAGCGCGGCGAAAATGCGCTTGTCGTCGCGGTACGCCGGTTTCTGCCGGTAGTTCGTCTGATCGTTCAGCAGCGAAAGCCGCAGCGCCAACTGGTCGTCGAGCAGGACTCGATTGAAATCGGCGGTGATTCGCGCGGTGCCGAAGCTTCCGAACTGGAACTCGACCTTGTTGGCGTTCTTGAAGCTCGCGCCGTTGATGCTGCTGTTGATGATGCCCGCCGCCGAACCGATACCGAAGAGGATCGAGTTGGCGCCGCGCTGCAGATCCACGCGACCGACGTTGTACGAGTCCCACGGGATGTCGGTGAGGAAGAAGTCGCGGAGATTATCGGCCTCGGCGAGACCGCGGACGCGCGTGTTCGCCACCGGGGAGGTGAAGGCGGTGGAATCGAGGATGGCGCCGTCCCCTTGGCCGAGGAAGTTGCCACCTTGGGCGGCGACTTCGGTGTTGGTCGTGAGCACCAGGAGGTCCGCAGCGTTCTTCGAGTTCGTGTCGCTCAGGAACTTCGGGGTGACGACCGAAATCGCGGAGCCGACATCCTTCAATTCGGTACGGATGCGGGAACCGGCCAGGGTATCGGTGGCCGAGTAACCGGAGGATTCCGAGGCCTCGACCACGAACGGGGAGAGAACAACGATGTCCTCGTCGCCCGTACTCGGGGTGGTTTTGGGCTGATCGGTGGCGGCAGTCTGTCCACGGAGGACAGTCGTGCCGGCCAGAACCGCCAAAGCGGCTCGCGAACACAGTTTTCGGGGGGATATGTGCTTCATGTTTAGTCTGTCGGTTTGCGCCTTCGGCCGTGCACACAGGCTATGGCAAGGCCCTAAAAATCCGGACGCATCCGGAGAGTCAGGGCTAGTAGGTGTACTCGTCCTCAGGCGGGGTTTTCGTGGGCTAGTGAGCGGCGTGATTTAACCACAAAACCCCTGCCCGCCCAATGCCTGCGATCCCCGTGTTGTTAACGGGGAACCCCATTCGCGCTTCGGGTACTGGCTACGCCGCGCCGCCGTTTCCTCGCCCCGGTGCGGCCGTCCGGCTCTGGCCAAATGCCAGCGGAGACATCCCATGCACCCGTTTGAACGCCCGTGAGAACTGGAACGGATCCATCCCGAGCTTGTCCGCCACCTCCCGTACCAGCAGGTGCTGTTCGTCGAGCAGACTCGCCGCGTGGTGCATTTTCAAACGCATCAACAATCGATAGGGCGGCTGTCCCGCGAACCGCACGAAGAGCCGGCTCAGGTACTCCGGCGTCACATGGCACGCCACCGCGATCGCCTCGGCCGACTGCAACGCGAGGAAGTGGTTTTCGAGAAACTCCCGGCAGCGCAGGAACGCATGCAACGCGTGGTTCGCCCGCGCGACTCCGGGCTGGCGCACATCGGACACGAGCAACAGCAGGATCCGCCCCTGCAGCGCCGCAATCTTGGCCGATGTCTTCGTGCCGCGCCGGCCGACGAACAGCAGTTGCTCGTACGCCGCCTGCACCTCGTCGATCGCCGTCACCGTCTGGCACGAACCCGGCGCCACTCCCGAGGCGCGCAGCGCCGCCTCGGCGCCCGGCCCGGCGAGATTCACGAAGTACTTCGCGAGCCGTTCGCCCGCGTCCGTCGTGATCGTGTGCTCAATCCCGGGGCCGTACGCGAACACGCTGCCGCGCGCGAGCGGATGCGTGTGCCCGCGCAGTCGCAACGTCCCCCGGCCGCGCGCGACGAACTCGAGCGTGTAGTACGGAAAACCGCTCCGCTCGATCCGGTAGTCCGGCGCGCTACGCTCCCAACCGCCGGACACGACGGTGGGCTCGCCCGCGCTGCGTTTCGGTCGGCCGAGATAAAAACGGCGCGCCTGGGCCACCTGGCTCGACATGTACGCCGGGAGCTTCGTTCCGCGTTGGTCCATGCCGCCAGCGAACCAGCCCGCCGGGCGCAGCGCAATCGTTCAAGAATAGCCATGCAGCCGCCAAGAACTGCCATTCAGGCGGCAACCGGCCTGCGCTATGATGCCGCCCTCCGTGATGCGCATCGACGCCCACCAGCACTTCTGGCGCTACGACCCCGCCGAGTACGATTGGATCGACGACTCGATGGCGAAGATCCGTCGCGATTTCCTCCCGGAGGATCTCGTCCCTCTCCTGGCGGCAACCGGACTAGATGGCAGCGTCGCGGTGCAGGCGCGCCAATCCGTGCGCGAGACCGAGTGGCTCCTCGCCTTCGCCGCCGCCTACCCGCAGATCAAGGGCGTGATCGGCTGGGTGCCGCTGGCCGAGCGCGGTGCCCGCATCGGAACGTTGCTCGACCGTTATGCCGCCGAGCCGGCGCTCAAAGGCGTCCGACACGTGCTCCAGGCCGAGCCCGACAGCTACTTTGAACACGCCGGCTTCAACGCTGCGCTCCGCGAAGTCGCCGCGCGTGGTCTGACCTACGATCTGCTCGTGTTCGCCCGCCAACTGCCGGCCGCGCTCGCTTGGACCGCGCGCCATCCGGAGCTCCGCGTCGTCGTCGACCACATCGCCAAACCCGTCGTGCAAGGCGCACCTCCGGCCGAGTGGTGCGCCGGTGTGCGCGAACTCGCCCGCCGCGAACACGTCTGCTGCAAGTTCTCCGGCGTCGTCACGGAAGTGCCGGGCTGGCGCTGGACGCCCGAGTTGCTCCGCCCGTACTTCGAGGTCGTGCTCGAGGCGTTCGGACCGCAGCGCCTGATGTTCGGCTCCGACTGGCCCGTCTGCCTCGTCGCCACGGAGTACGCCCGCTGGGCCGAGTTCGTCGCCGAGTGCGTTGCCCCGCTCTCCTCCGCCGAACGCGCCGCGATCCTCGGCGAAACCGCCACGGCGTTCTACCGCCTCACCGACTGATACCAACTCCCCGCGTATGCACTACCGCGCCCTCGGCCGCACCGGCCTCAACGTCTCCGTCCTCAGCTTCGGCGGCTCCTCGCTCGGCGGCGCCTTCCGCCAGACCGACGACGCGGAGAGCATCCGTACCGTCCACACCGCATTCGACCTCGGCATCAACTTCGTCGACGTCTCGCCCTACTACGGCGCGACCAAAGCCGAGACCGTGCTCGGCCGCGCGCTGCGCGAGATCCGCCGCGACCGGTACTTCCTCGCGACAAAGATCGGCCAATACGGCGAAGGCGAGTTCGACTTCTCCGCCGCCCGCGTCACCCGCAGTCTCGACGAAAGCTGCGCGCGCCTCGGAGTCGACTACATCGACCTCCTCCAGTGCCACGACATCGAGTTCGCCGACCTCGACCAGATCGTCTCCGAAACGTTGCCCGCGCTACTGAAGCTGAAGCAGGCCGGCCGCATCGGCCACGTCGGCATCACCGGACTGCCGCTCAAGATCTTCCCGGCCGTCATTGATCGCGTGCCGCCCGGCACCGTCGAGACCGTGCTCTCGTTCTGCCACTACGAACTCAACGACTCCTCGCTCGCCTCGCTGCTGCCCTATCTGAACGAGCGCAACGTCGGCGTGATCAACGCCGCCCCGACCGGCATGGGCCTGCTCACCGAGCGCGGCGTCCCGGCCTGGCATCCCGCGCCACAGGCGGTCGTGGCCTGCGCGCGCCGCGCAGTCGATTACTGCCGCTCGGTCGGCGCCGACATCGTGAAGCTCGCGGTCCAGTTTTCCATCGCTGATCCGCGGATCGCCACGACGCTCATCGGCAGCGCGAACCCGGATAACATGCGGCGCAACATCGCCTACGCTGACGAGCCGATCGATTTCGAGCTGATGGCCAAGGTGCTTGAGATCCTGCGGCCCGTGCACAACCACAACTTCACCCGCGGCCGCCCCGAAAACAGCGACCCGCTCGTCGGCTGACGCGCCCCGCCCGCCCCCGCCGTCCATGAAGACCATCGTTCTCGAACAACCCGGTCGCCTCGTCGCCGCGACCACCCCCGCGCCCTCCGCCCCGCAGACGGGCGAGGCCCTCGTCCGCGTCCACCGCATCGGCATCTGCGGCACCGACATCCACGCGTACGGCGGCCGGCAACCATTTTTCACCTACCCTCGCATCCTCGGGCACGAGCTCGGCGTCGAGGTGATCGCCGTCGGGTCCGGCGTCGACAATGTCCGCCCCGGCGATCGCTGCGCGGTCGAGCCGTATCTCAACTGCGGCCGCTGCATCGCTTGTCGGCGCGGCAAGTCGAACTGCTGCAGCGACATTCGCGTGCTCGGCGTCCATGTCGACGGCGGCATGCGCGAGCAATTCGTGCTGCCCGCGGCGAAGCTTCACGTTTCGACGAAGCTCTCCTTCGATCAACTCGCCCTCGTCGAGACACTCGGCATCGGCGCGCACGCCGTGCAACGCGCCGCGCTCGAGCCCGGCGAAACGGTCGCCGTGATCGGTGCCGGCCCGATCGGACTTACCGTCATTCAGTTCGCCCTCGCCGCCGGCGCGCGCGTGCTCGTGCTCGACGTCAATCCCACGCGTCTCGCCTTTTGCCGCGACCACCTTGGGATTGCCGCCGAGGCGATCATCGACACCCGCACGGCCGATCCGATCGCGCGCCTGCGCGAACTCACCGACGGCGACATGCCCACCGCCGTGCTCGACGCCACCGGCAACCCCGGCTCGATGGCCGCCGCGTTTCGTTTCCCCGCGCACGGCGGCCGGCTCGTGTTCGTCGGACTTTTCCCCGGAGACCTCACCTTCAACGACCCCGAGTTCCACCGGCGCGAACTCACCCTGCTCGGCAGCCGCAACTCCCGCCCGGAGGATTTCCGCCGCATCATCGAGCTGGTCGAAGCCGGCCGCGTCGACACCACGCCATGGATCACCCACCGCGTGCTGTTCGACGAACTGCCCTCCGCTTTCCCGGTCCTGACCAAGCCCGAGACCGGCGTACTGAAGGCCATGGTCGAGCTCAGCTGAACGACGCCGAGAAACCACCCCGCCGCCCGATCCCGACAGCAACGACCACGTCCGCACCTCGCCCCGCGTCCATGAAACTTCCCGCCGCCGGTCTTCTCGTCGTCGCTTCGCTCGCCGCGCCACGCTCAGCGTCCGCCCAGGATCTCATCGACTTCTTCCGGCCGACGCCGATCACCTCGCCGCTCACATCCCAAGCGTGGGGATTGCCCGGCGTGCTGCCCCGCGATGTGAACAACGGCCTCGAAGACAAGGCCAACAAGTCCTGGAGTTATTGGGACGGCAAGATCCTCAAGGGCCCCGACGGCCGCTACCACCTCTTCGCCAGTCGCTGGCCGGAAAAGGACGGCCATTGGGCGTGGGGAAGCTCGGTCGCGATCCACGCGGTGAGCAACGATGTCCTCGGGCCGTACACCGACCTCGGTCCGCTGTTCAGCGATCACGACAGCAAGGGGCATAATGTCACCGCGCTCCAACTCCCCGACGGACGTTACGCCGTGCTGCTGAGCGAGACGCGTCCCGGCGACGTCTACATCGCCAGCTCGCTCGACGGTCCGTGGGAGTACCAAGGCCCGATCCAGTACGATCGCGAGGGCTTCACAGAGGACGGCCCGTCGAACTGGAGCATCGTGGCCCGCCCCGAAGGCGGTTTCCTCATCGTCACCCGCCACGGACTCATCCTCCTCAGCACCGGCGGTATCATGGGCCCGTACAAGGTTCAGGGAAAACCGGTTTACCCCGACATGCCGGGCCTCGATCTGAACACCGCTGAGGATCCGGTGATCTGGTACAGCGGCGGCCGTTACCACATCGTCGTCAACTGGTGGGACGCCCGGACGGCCTACCACCTCACCTCGGCCGACGGCATCAACGACTGGAAACTCGTCGGCCTCGCCTACGATCCTCGTGTCGATTTCATCCGCTACGCCGACGGCACGGTGAACCGCTGGACCAAGCTCGAGCGCCCCGGCGTCGTCGTCGAAGATGGCCACGTCACGCACTTCACGTTCGCCGTGATCGATTCCGAAAAACACGACGACAAGGGCGGCGACAACCACGGCAGCAAGATCGTCGTCGTCCCGTTCGACGGAGCCGCTTTCGACGCCGCTCTCGCCGCGCGGTAGCCCGCGCCGCATCCGTTCATCGCCTGCGCCCGCCTGAGAATCGGCGCGCCGCGAGTTTGCGCGCCCGGCTCGGCGCATTTCAAACCGTCAACCGCCCCGCCGCTCGCCGCGCGCGAGGGCGAGCCTACGGTCGCGGCAACGTTCTGGCCGCATCCCCGTAGCCTTCTCCCATGCCGCATCCCCGCGTTCTTCCCCCGGCTGCTGCGCTCGCCGCCGCCGTTGCGTTCGCCGCTCCGCCGCCCGCGGAGTTTTTCATCCCCGGCGCCACACCCGTTGGCGCGCTCTACCACGACGGTTGGAACGACCTGAACAAAAATGGCGCGCGCGACCCGTACGAAGACCCGTCGCTCCCCGTCGCTCAGCGCATCGCCGACCTCCTCGCGCGCATGACGCTCGAGGAGAAAACCGCGCAGATGACCACGCTCTACGGTTTCCCGCGGGTGCTGCAGGACGAGTTGCCGACCCAGGCGTGGAAGACCGCGTTCTGGAAAGACGGCATCGGCAACATCGACGAACACCTCAACGGCAACGAGGGATGGAAGCGAAACTTCGCCGACCCCGCGCACGACCAGCCATGGTCGCTCCACGTGCAGGCTATCAACGAGGTGCAACGGTGGTTCGTCGAGCAGACGCGCCTCGGCATCCCCGTCGACTTCACCAACGAGGGCATCCGCGGCCTGCTCCACTCGGAAGCCACCAGTTTTCCCGCTCAACTCGCCGTCGGTGCCACGTTCGACGTGCCGCTTGTCGCCGAGATCGGCCGCATCACCGGACGCGAGGCGCGCGCCCTCGGGTACACCAACGTCTACTCGCCCGTGCTCGACCTCGCCCGCGACCCGCGCTGGGGCCGCACCACCGAGACCTACGGCGAGGACCCGTTCCTCGTCTCGCAGTATGGCGTCGCACAGGTGCGCGGCATCCAGGAGCAGAACGTCGTTTCCACACTCAAGCATTTCGCCGTGTACAGCATCCCGAAGGGTGGCCGCGACGGCGAGGCGCGCACCGACCCGCAGGCTACCTGGCGCGAGATCCAGGAGCTCTACCTCGCGCCGTTCCGCGCCGCCGTGCGCGACGCCGGCGCGCTGGGCGTAATGGCATCGTATAACGACTACGACGGCGTGCCCGTCGAGGGCAGCCGGCTCTTCCTCACCGACATCCTCCGCGGCGAATACGGGTTCAAGGGCTATGTCGTCTCCGACAGCGCCGCCGTCGAGTTCATCCACACCAAACACCGCGTCGCCGCCACGCCGGCCGAGGCGATCCGCCAGGCCGTCGACGCCGGCCTCAACATCCGCACGAACTTCACCCCGCCCGAAACCTACGGCGAACCGCTCCGCCAGCTCGTGCGCGACGGCAAGCTGCCGATGGACACCATCGATGCCCGCGTCCGCGACATCCTCCGCGTGAAATACTGGCTCGGCCTCTTCGACGCCCCCTACCGCGACCCGGCCGTCGCGACGGCGCTCTTCGCCGATCCCGCCGCCGTCGCCGTCAGCGCCCGTGCCGCTCGCGAGTCGGTCGTTCTCCTCAAAAACGACAACCGTGCGCTCCCGCTCGACCGCGCGAAGCTCCGGAGGGTCCTCGTCGCCGGCCCACTCGCCGACGACGCGCGCGGCTGGTGGTCGCGCTACGGCCCGCAGCGTCTCGACTACATCACCCCGCTCGCCGGCCTGCGCGCAAAGTTCGACGCCGCCGTCGAGGTGAAGTACGAGAAAGGCTGCGACGTGGTCGACGAGGCGTTCCCCGAGAGCGACACCTTCAAAGAGCCGCTCTCCGCCGCCGCCCGAGCGCGCATCGACGCCGCCGTCGCCGCCGCGGCCGATGTCGACCTGATCGTTGCCGTGCTCGGCGAGACCGAGGAGATCAGCCAGGAATCCGCGAGTCGCATCAGCCTCGATCTGCCCGGCCATCAGGAGGAATTGCTCCGCGCCCTCCACGCGACCGGCAAACCACTCGTGCTCGTGCTCAGCAACGGCCGCCCGCTCAGCGTAAACTGGGCGCAGAAGCACGTGCCCGCCATCGTCGAGCTTTGGTTCCCCGGCGAGCAGGGCGGCGCCGCGCTCGCCGACGTGCTCTGCGGCGACTTCAACCCCTCGGGCCGGCTCCCGATCACGTTCCCGAGGAGCGTCGGACAAATCCCGTTCAACTTCCCCGCGCGGCCCGGTTCGCAGGAACGCGACTTCGGCCAAGTCTTCGGCCCGCTCTACCCATTCGGCCACGGTCTGAGCTACACGACCTTCAAGTACGCAAACCTCCGCCTCACACCCGAGCGCCAGAACCTGCCGTCCGCCACGGTTACCGTCACCGCCGACATCACCAACACCGGCGCCCGCGCCGGCGACGAGGTCGTGCAACTCTACCTGCGCGACGATTACAGCTCCGTCACCACCTATGACAAGGCGCTGCGCGGCTTCGCCCGCGTGAGCCTCGCGCCCGGCCAAACGAAGACGGTCACGTTCAACCTCGGCCGCACCGAGCTCGAGCTCTACGACCGCGAGCGCCGCTGGGTCGTCGAGCCAGGACGTTTCACCGTGATGCTCGGCGCGTCGTCGGAGGATATCCGAGCCTACGGCACGTTCACGCTCGCCGCACCGGATGGCACCACCCCCGACGAAGCCCCGCTTGACAACAGCAAATTCGACCCGCGGTAGCTGATCGCGCTCGGAATGTGGCGCCGCTCGAGAGAGCGGCGATCCGAGGCATGACGCGACACCGTAGAAGCCTCGACACGGACTGTCCGCGGTGGGCCTCAGTTCGGCCGCCTTGCCGGCGCGCGCCGCAATCCCTACACCTCGCTCGCTCCTAACCCGCGTCCCCGCGCACCCCATGTCCGATCCAACCGCCTCCACCACCGGCGCTCCCGTGGATGAATTCGAGCGCACGGCCGTGCCCGTTGCGGCACAACTGGGTTTCCGCAGTTTTCTCGGCATGTACGCGGGTGAGCACACCGCGGGCACCGAGCTCATGCTCGGCCCGCTCTTCGTCGCCGCCGGCGTGAGCGCCTTCGACCTGCTCGTCGGACTGCTCCTTGGCAACCTGCTGGCGGTGCTCAGCTGGCGTTTCATGACAGCGCCCATCGCGACCCGCGCGCGGCTCACGCTCTACTACCAGCTCGAGCGGATCTGCGGCCGGCGCCTCGTCACGCTCTATAACTTGGCCAACGGCGTGATGTTTTGCTTCCTCGCCGGCGCGATGGTCACGGTCTCCGCGACCGCGTTCGGCGTGTGGTTCGATTTCCCGATGCCCGCGCTCAACGACTACCTGCCCAACAGCGTCGGCTGGGTGCTCGCCGCTCTGGGCGTGGGCGCCGCGATCGCGATCGTCGCGGCCCGCGGCTACCGCATCGTCGCCCAGATTGCCAACTACGCCGCGCCGTGGATGACGCTCGTGTTCCTCGGCTTCGGCCTCGTGGGGCTGAAGGACTTCCTCGATGCCACCGGCACCGCGCTCCACTCCGCCTCCGATCTCTGGACACTCGCCAACACCTCGATCTGGAAGGGCGGCGCGCCGCTCGCCGGCCAGGTGAAGTTCACGTTCTGGCACGTGCTCTTCTTCGCCTGGTTCTGCAACATGGCGATGCACGTCGGCATGTCCGACCTGAGTGTCTTCCGCTACGCGAAACGCAGCGCCGCGGGCTGGGCTGCAGCCGCCGGGATGTACCTGGGCCATTATCTCGCGTGGATCGCCGCCTCGATCCTCTTCGCGCTCCAGCTGCACCAAAACCCGGCTGACACCGACGTGCTACCGGGCCCGCTCGCGTATCGTGCCTGCGGACTCGCCGGGTTGCTCTGCGTCGTGGTCGCCGGCTGGACGACGGCCAATCCCACCATCTATCGCGCCGGGCTCGCGTTCCAAGCGGTGTTCCCGCGCGCTTCGCGGGCCAAGGTCACACTCGTCACCGGCATGATCGTCGCGGTCTTCGGCGCGTTCCCCGCGGTGGCGATGAAGTTGCTCGATTTCGTCGCGCTCTACGGCCTCGTGCTCATGCCGATGGGCGCGGTGATCTTCGTCGACTTCTGGCTCATGTCGCGGCTGCGACTGCGGCAGAACTGGGCGGAGGCGAGCGGCGCCTCGTTCAACTGGGCCGCCGGCGGCGCGTGGATCGCCACGCTCGCGCTCTGCCTGCTCGCAGTGAGATCCGGTTACGCTCAGATCTACTTCGTGAGCCTGCCCGGCTGGTTCATCGCCGCCGCGCTCTACGTGCTTGGCAGCAAACTCCTCCAACGCGCCCCCGCCCGCTGAACGCCGCCCATGAGAACACTCGCCCGCCTCGTCTCTTTCCTCGCGCTCGCTGGTATCATCGTGCCACCCGCCTTGTACCTCGCCGGCGTCTTGTCGCTGCCGGCCGTGAAGACGTGGATGCTCGCCTCCACGTTGGCGTGGTTCGCCACGGTGCCGCTCTGGATGGGGCGCGAAGCCGCTCCGCCGGCCACAAAGTCGTAGCCGCAATGCCTCGGGCACCGACGAGGTCTCCCGCGCCGCCGGCGCGCTGCTGCGCCCACGTTACGGTAAAGTGATCCACGGTTGGTTTTCGGCCGGGACCGCGCACACTCTGCGCCCGTCATGCGCTCCAAACCCCTATCCATGCTTGCGGCGCTCGTCGCCGCCGCGGTCGTGCCCGTAGTCTCAGCCGCCGATGCCCAGCTCATCGTCGACGCTTCGAAGCCGGGCCCCGTCATCAACAAGAACATCTACGGCCAGTTCGCCGAACACCTCGGCCGTTGCATCTACGAAGGCATTTGGGTCGGCCCCGACTCGCCCATCCCGAACACCAAAGGCTACCGCAACGACGTGCTCGCCGCGCTCAAGCAGCTCCAGGTCCCGCAGCTGCGCTGGCCGGGCGGGTGTTTCGCCGACGAATACCACTGGCGCGACGGCATCGGCCCGCGCGAGAAGCGCCCGTCGATGTTCAATTCCCACTGGGGTGGCGTGGTGGAGAACAACCATTTCGGCACGCACGAGTTCCTCGATCTCTGCGAGCTGCTCGGGATTGAACCTTACGTCTGCCTGAACGTCGGCAGCGGCACCGTCCAGGAGGCGATGGAGTGGGTCGAGTACATGACCTCCCCCGCCGATTCCCCGATGGCCAACCTCCGCCGCGCCCACGGTCGCGAGAAGCCGTGGCGCGTGCCCTACGTCGCCGTGGGCAACGAGAGCTGGGGTTGTGGCGGCAGCATGCGGCCCGAGTTCTGCGCCGATAATTTCCGCCGCTACAACACCTTCGTGAAAAACTACGCCGGCGACTCCGCGCGCATCTCGCGCGTCGCCTGCGGCGCCAGCGGCGGCGACTACGATTGGACCGAGAAGATGATGATGATCGCCGGCAGTTCCATGAACGGTCTGGCGCTCCATTACTACACGTTGCCGACCGACAGCTGGGCGGGCAGCAAGGGTCCCGCCACCGGCTTCGGCGAGGACCAGTACTTCTCGGCGCTGAAGTACACGCTCCGCATGGAGGAACTGATCACCAAGCACGGCGCGATCATGGACAAATATGATCCCGAGAAGAAGGTCGCGATGGTCGTCGACGAGTGGGGCATCTGGACCGATGTCGAGCCCGGCACCAACCCCGGCTTCCTCTTCCAGCAAAACACGCTCCGCGACGCGCTCCTCGCCGCGCTCAACTTCAATATCTTCCACGCCCACGCCGACCGCGTGACCATGGCCAACATCGCGCAGATGGTGAACGTGCTCCAGGCGATGATCCTCACCGACAAGGAGAAGATGATCGTCACGCCCACGTACCACGCGTTCGAGATGTACAAGGTGTTCCAAGGCTCCACCTCGATCCCCGTGAAGCTCGTCACACCCGACTACGTCTTCAAGGACGAGAAGATCCCCGCCGTCAGCGCCACCGCCGCCCGCGCGGCCAACGGCAAAGTCTACGTCGCCCTCGTGAACGTGCTGCCGAACGAAACCGCCACCATCACCGCGTCGCTCGTCGGCCTCGTCGCCAAGGGCGCCACCGGCCGGGTGCTCACCGCCGGCGCGATGGATGCGCACAACACCTTCGCCGCACCGCACACCATCGAGCCCGCCGCCTTCACCGGCGCCAAGCTCGTCGACGGCAAACTCGCCGTCACGCTCCCGGCGAAATCGCTCGTGGTGCTCGAGCTCCAGTAAACGCGGCACACGCAACGCTCGTTCTCCCAAGGCGGCGCCCCTCGCGGGCGCCGCCTTTTTTCTGCCCTTCCGCCGGGTGGATGTTTGCGCCACGCTCCGGCAGTCGCCCTTGCCAGCCGGCGGCCCTTCGCACCCGAGCCGCATCATGTCCGTCCCCTCCGCGCAACCGCTCCGTTTCCGCCCCGCCACCATCGAAGATGCCGCGGCCATCGCCGTGCTCGCGACCACGGTCTGGATCGACACCTATTGCGATGCGGGCATCCCGCGCTCATTCGCCGAATACGTGCTGCGCGAGTTCACCGTAGCGAAGACGACCGAATTGCTCGCCAGTCCGGCGAACAGGTTGTGGCTCGCCGAAGCCGAAGAAGGCATCGTCGGTTTCGCCCATCTGCGCCTACACGCCCCGACTGAACACCTCGACGCCGCCCAACCGGCCGAGGTTTCGCGCCTCTACGTCCTCGAACGCTTCGCGCGCCGCGGCATCGGTCGTTCCTTGCTGGAACGCTGCCGTACGTCCGCCGCGGAGGAGGAAGCGAACGCGCTCTGGCTCACCGTCTACTCCGGCAACCCCCGCGCCCGCGCGTTCTACCAACGTCTCGGCTGGCGCAAGATCGGCGACACGACCTTCGTCCTCGACGGGCAGGCGTACGCGAACGAAGTGTTCGCCCTCGAGTGGTAGCAGGCGCAGCGTCTCGCCCCGGATCAGCGACGCCTCGCGCGCAACCACTCAAATCAGAGCGCAATCGGACGGTTGGACTCGCCCGCATTTGCCCCGCCCGCGCCGAAGCGCACCATCGCGGCATGCTACGCCCCCGCATCGCGCTCTGCGCCGCGCTCCTCCTCGCGATCCCGTGCGCCCACGCCGCGCAACCACCCGCTGGCACACTCGCGCCCAAGCCGCTCTTCCGCGATCCGGTTTTCGATGGCGCGGCCGATCCGATCGTCGTCTGGAACCCCCATGTCGCGCGCTGGTGGTTGTTCTACACCAACCGCCGAGCCAACCAGCCCGGTCTCTCCGGCGTCGCCTGGGTTCACGGCTGCCGCATCGGCATCGCCGAATCGGCCGACGGCGCCCATTGGTCCTACGTCGGCGTCGCGGACATCGAGCTCCCGCCCTCAATCGGCGGCGCAGAACCTACGCACTGGGCTCCCGACATCGTGACCGACTCGGCCGGCCGGCATCACCTCTTCCTCACCGTCGTGCCCGGTGTGTTCGAGAACTGGGACCATCCTCGAGCGATCGTCCATCTCACCAGCGACGACCTGCGTACCTGGCGCGATCCGCGTCCGCTCACGCTCGCCTCCGACCGCGCGATTGACGCCTGCGTGCGACCGCTCCCCGGCGGCGGCTGGCGGATGTGGTACAACAACGAACGCGACCGCAAATCCACGTATGTCGCCGACAGCGCCGATCTCCTCGAATGGACTGATCGCGGCAAATGCGCCGACGTCGCCGCGCGGCCCGGCGAGGGACCGTTCGTCTTCACCTGGCGCGGCCACCACTGGATGCTCGTCGACCTCTGGAAAGGCCTCGCCGCCTTCCGCTCCGACGACCTTGAACACTGGACACAGCAGCCCGAGGATCTCCTAGCTGTTCCCGGCCGCGGCGCCGACGACGCCGTAAAGGGCGGCCACGCCGGCGTGGCCGTCAGCGGCGACCGCGCCTACCTGTTCTATTTCACCCATCCCGGCCGCGCCAACACCATCCGCCCCGAGGACGAGGACTCGCTCGATCTCCGCCGCAGCTCGATTCAGGTGGTCGAACTTCTTGAGCACGACGGCCGCCTCACCTGCGACCGCGACGCTCCGACCTTCGTGCAACTCACGCCACCGTAGCTCGCGGCATGCGCCATGCGTCTCCTCGCGATTCTCGGTCTTTCGCTCGCATTTGTCGCATCCGCTGTCGCGCAGCCGCTGGCGCTCTCCACAACGCCTACCGCGCACGACCTGCCGCTCTCCCGCGACGGGGTGAGCACGCCGCTTCTTCTCGAGCCGGGACTCGATCCGGCGGTCGCGCGCGCCGCCGCGGATATGCGCACAGATCTCGCCCGCGTCACAGGCCACGAACCGGCGTTGCTCAGCGAAGTTCCTTTGTCGGCACGCGCCGTCGTCCTGGTCGGCATCGTCGACCGGAGTCCGTTGCTCGACCAACTCGCCCGCGCCGGAAAGTTCGACTCTGCGGCGCTGCGCGGCGCGTGGGAGAGCTTCGTGATCCAAACTGTCGAGCAGCCGTTTCCCGGCGTCGACCAGGCGCTCGTGATCGCCGGCAGCGACCGCCGCGGCGCGATCTACGGGCTCTATGAAATCTCCGCCGCGATCGGCGTCTCGCCTTGGCACTGGTGGGCCGATGTGCCGCCGCCGCATCGCGACACGCTCGTGCTTGCCGCGGGCACGCGTCGCTTCGGGCCGCCTTCCGTCAAGTACCGCGGCATCTTCCTCAACGACGAGGACTGGGGCCTGCAGCCGTGGGCCGCCAAGACCTTCGATCCGGAGTATGGCAACATCGGACCGAAGACCTACGCCAAGGTCTTCGAGCTCCTGCTGCGCCTGAAGGCCAACACCCTCTGGCCCGCGATGCACGCCTGCACTGCGCCGTTCAACGCCGATCCCGCCAACGCGCGGCTCGCGGCCGACTACGGCATCGTGATGGGCAGCTCCCACGCCGAGCCGATGCTGCGCAACAACGTCCGCGAGTGGACCGCGCCGAACGAGCAGTACAACTACATTTCCAACCGCGACGCAGTGCTCCGCTACTGGGAGGAGCGCGTCGCCGCCAACGCCGCCTACGAGTCGATCTTCACCCTCGGCATGCGCGGCATCCACGATTCGCACATGGTCGGCCCGCGCAGCGACGCCGAACGCGTCGCGACACTCCACTCGATCTTCGCCGACCAACGCGAGCTCCTCGCGCGCCACGTTTCCCCGCAGGTGGAGCGCGTCCCCCAGATCTTCTGCGCCTACAAGGAAGTGCTTCAAATCTACCGCCACGGGCTCCGCGTCCCGGACGACGTCACCATCGTCTGGCCCGACGACAACTTCGGCTACGTGCGCGACTTCGCCTCGCCCGCCGAGCGCACCCGTTCCGGCGGCTTCGGCGTCTACTACCACCTCTCCTATCTCGGGCGCCCCTTCGCCTACCTCTGGCTTTCCACCACACCGCCCGCCCTGATCTGGGAGGAGATGCGCAAGGCCTACGACCACGGCGCCGACCGCCTATGGATCGCCAACGTCGGCGACCTCAAACCCGCCGAAATCCCCACCGAGTTCTTCCTCCAAATGGCGTGGGACATCGACCGCTGGCGGCCCGACAACCTCGACGCTTTTCTCCACGACTGGGCCGCTCGCAATTTCGGTCCCGACCATGCCGTCGCCATCGCCGCGCTCCTCGCCGACTACTATCGCCTCAACTTCTCCCGTCGCCCCGAACACCTGCAATGGTGGCTGCCGAAGGAACTGCACCGGCCCAGCGACCTCTCCGACTCCGAAGTACAAGCACGCCTCGCCGCCTTCGCCGATCTGCGCCGCCGCGCCGAGACGCTCCGCGCCGCAATTCCGCGGGAGCAAGCGGACGCGTTTTTCCAACTCGTCTACTATCCAGCCGTCGGTTCAGCGCTGGCCAACAAACGCTACTTCGCCGGCGAACGAGGTGACCTCGACGCGGCCACTGCCGCCGATACGCGCCTCAAAGCCGAGACGCGGTTCTTCAACCAGGAACTCGCCGGCGGCAAATGGCGCGGCCTCATGAACCTCGAGCCCGCCGACCAACAATGGTCCTCCATGCGCCTAGCGCCGTGGACGCCGCCGCCAGCCGAGGCGAATCGCCGGCCGCTTTCCGATGGGACGACGCCC
>DATGXO010000083.1:0-4967 GCA_035298965.1 Opitutaceae bacterium
GTGGCGACGGCGGCCATACTGTCGCCCGCGGCAAGGACATTGCCTTGTGGAGCTTTGATCACGTGCGCTGGCTGAAGTGAATCATTCCCCTCTCGAGAGTAGGCCAGCGTCGTGGCGCCGGCGGTCGGCCGGTCGCTCACCTGCAGGCGGCAGTCGAGGAAGTCGAAGGGGCGGTCGGGGTTGAGCTTCGTCCAGAGCATGTCGAAGTGCATCGCCTCGGCCCAGACCGGGTTGCCGGGCCGCAGCTCGGCGATGGCGGTGGCGGGCGCGATCAGGCCGGAGCGGAAGACGCGGGTCGCGAAAGGCGCGAGCGACCATTTCGCGGGATGGTTGATCTGGTCGAAATAGCCGGTGATCCGGCCGTCGGGATTGCGCGAGCCGTAGCTGCCGAGATCGAAGGCGTAGAGAGCGTCCCAGTTTTGCCGGCACGCGAAGACGGCGAACTCGGGGTACATCTCGCAGACGTACTCGCTCGGGGCGGCGTGGTCGTACTCGCTCACGGCGAAGGGTTTTCCGGCGACACGGAAGTAGGCGAGAGTGCCGAGCTCGCCGAAATACCGCGGGCCGAACGTCGCGAGTTGGGGAGAGTTGACGATGGTCCAATTCGCGCGGTCCCAGCCGGTTCCGGGGAAGATCGGATGCTCCCAGTACATATGGGTGTCGGCGAAATCCATGGATTGCTCGCGGTCGAGCGCGGGTAGACCGGTGAAGTTGATCTGCGAGCCTACGAGCGGCGCGATCGCATAGAGATCGTTGCGGATGAACTGCCTCATCTCCTCGGCGAACGCGCGATCGATCGAGGCGAGGAACGCGATCCAGTCGGCCCATTGGCGTGTGGTCGGCTCGCCAGGAAGCGGGACGCTGCGCGCTTCGAGCGACTGGCCGGGGCGCAGGCCGCCCTTGGCGGCGCCGGTGACGAGGCGGATATCGCGGAACTCGAAACGCCCGGTCTGCGCGGCGACGTTGAAGCTGAGCATCGCCGGATTGCCCGCGACCGAGTGCGCGGGGAACGCGAGCCGCACGGGTGTCCAGTCTGTGCCGACATCGACGGTGCACAGGAGGCCGAGGCTGCGCCACGGCTCGCCCGGGCGCGCGTGGTCGTCGTTGGAGAGTCCGACGCCGAGCTTGGCCGGAGCGGCGGCGCGGGCTTCGCACGCGACGGTGTAGACGGTGTTGTCCTCGATGCGCAGGCCGTAGGTGGAGACCTGCACGTGCCAGTCGGCGCCTCCGGTCTTGCTCACGGCGACGGCGAAGCTGGTGCCGTCGGTGCCCGGCTCGACGGTGGCGGCGCTGCCGGTCTGGATCTTGGGCAACCATTGCGCGGTCGCGGGGTCGAGGACGTTGGCGGAGCCGCTCGTCGCGTCGGCATTCCACGCGGCGGCGAGCGCCGCGGTGCCGGCGTAGCGTTGCGCGAGCCAGTTGTTCCAGCGTGCGGCGAGATCGTTGCGGAACGGCTCCGGAAGGCGGTCGAGGCCCTGGCCGATGTCGCGCGTGAAATAGCCGAGGACCGAGTTCTCGTTGTTGATCTCGATGATCGCGACGGCGGGATCCTCGACGGGCGCGAAGCCGGTGTACGGATTTTTCGTGGTGAGCAGCCGGCTCGCGTAGTCCTTCTGCAGCTCGATCATGCGGCGGTCGAAGAAGTCGACGCGCTTGTTGAAATCCGGGAGTTGTGCGACCGATTCCGGGAAGCCGTCGGCCGCGGCGAGCGTCTTCGAGACCTTGAGGTTGAGGTTCGAGTAGATGCCGTGTTTCGCGAGGATCGCGATCAGGCGGTGGAGCCGGTCGAGTTGCGCGGCGTCGAGCTCGCGGTGGCGGCCGTTGTTCGGCCAGATGCTGCCGCCGGTGCCGACGCCCCATTGGTTATCGAGATGATGAAGACGTGCGATGTTGACGCCGGCTTTGGCGAGGCGGCGCGCGAGCAGCTCGGCATCGGCTTCGGTCGGGTAGGCGTCATCGGAGCTGATGTTCACGCCGAAGAATCGGATCGGCCGGCCGTCGGCGGTGACGTAGGCGCCGTCCTTCACCGTGATGCGACCGGTGGCGCCGATGGGCGTGGAGTTGAGCGCCGAGGTATCGAGCGCGGAGCCGGTGGCGGGTTCGACGACCGGCCAGGCGAACCAGCCGGCGGGCGTGGCGGCGGAGGCGGCTTGGAGGACCGGGAAGACCAGCGCTGCCATGGCGGCGAGCGTCAGACGGGAGAAAGCGGAGGACGGCATGGGGGAAGGGAATGGATGTTCAGCAAGGAATGTGACGCGCGCGGCGTGGCGATGGCGAAAAGTGACGACAAGAGGCGGGCGAGTCTCCCGGAACTTCTCGGGCGGACAATGCGTCGCGCCCGGGCGCGACGCTGCGGGTTGTCGCGACTACTCGAAGACGACACCGCCGATGAACGCCCAGTCGCACGAGAAGTTGTTGCCCGCGCCGGGGCCCGTCTCAAGCAAGAGGTCGCCGGTGGAGCCGGGCTTGAGCGCGACGGTGGCTCTGATCTCTCCGCGATCCGCGGGTACATCGACGGGTTCGAGCGTGCGCGAGTAGAGTTGGTGCGTGGTGCCGTCGGCCAGGATCTCGGATACGCGGAACTCGACCCCGTCGGTGAAGTTTGCCGGGTCGGTGTAGGCGCCATCCCCGATGCCGAAGGTGAACGTGAGCGTGCTCGCTGCAGCGGGCTTGTGGAACCAGAAGCGGGTGAGCGGGTGCGCGGTCACGACGTGCTTCCCGGCCATCGGCACGCGCCCAGAGCCGAACTGCGAGAAGAACTTGAACGGTTGGGGCTCCATCGTGCGGAAGAGCAGGCGGCTGCGTCCGACCAGTGTGGCGGTCTCGATCTCACGTCCGGCCAGGGATGGTGGCGGTTGCTCCGGCTCGAAACGCTCCCGCCACACGACACTGCTGAACGCGGTCTGCCGGAACGGATCCGCGGCGTGGTCGGCGATGAGATCGCGGTGGAGGTAGATGGTCGTGTTGCCGTGGTCGGCGACCGGTCGCCGATCGATGCCGAGGTGATCGATGGCCATCTGCAGGAGCTTCGAGTTCTGCCGTTGTTCGCCGGTCAGGAGCAGCGCGCCGACCTGCTCGCCCTGCAGGCCGCGGAAAGCGCGGTCGAGGTAATCCCAGTCGCTCTCGAGATTGCGGCGGATCATCAGCGCGCGACGTCGGGCGAAGAAAGGCGTCGACGAATCCCAGTCCTCGCCGGCGATCACGAGCACCTCCTCGGGATCAATCATCTGGCGCAGCAGTTCCGTGAGGCCGGTGCCACCGTAGCTCAGATACGAGAGGTGCGGGCGGAGGTAGCTCGTGACAAAGAGCTGCCCCTGGCCGAGGAGCAGGGCGCCGGCGAGCAGCCAGCCGGCCACGCGCGTCTGCCGGGCCTCGAGCAGGCCGCAAAGTGCGAATCCGGCGCCGAGGACGAGCAGGGCGGCGTTCGCCACGAAGTAGTACTCGTGCCAGGCGTAGAGCAGCGGGAAGATGAACTGCGCGAGGAAGAACAGCGCGATGCTGCCCAGCGCGGGCCAGCGCCAGCGTCCGCCGAAGAGCGCGGCCACGGCTGCCGCGGCGAGCGCCACCGGCGCGGCGAGGATGCCCTGGCTCCAGTAGTGGAACATCTGACTCCAGGCATCGCTGGAGAAACGCAGGCCGAAGATCTCGCCCAAGCCGAAGTTGAAGCCGGTCATGTTCGCCGAGCCGAGGAAGGCGCCGCCCAAGCTGCTGGCCTTCACTTCGTCTGCGAAATCCGTCCACGCGAAGGTGGCGGCGAAGGGCAGCGCGACGCACCCGAGCCCCCACGCGAGCGTAGCGCGGACCGGTTGCCACGAACCGGCGCGCTCGCGCCAAGCCCGCAGGAGCAGCCATGCGCCCCATGTGGCTGCGGGGATCAGGTAGAGAAGATACGTTGTGACCTTCACCGGACCGGCGATCGCGCCGGCGACGTTTGCGACGAGCAGCCAGCCGAACCGGCGCGAGTGCATCGTTTCGCCGAAGGCGGCGACGAACCACAGCGCGGACGCCAGCACCATTGTCTCGATCAGGAATGACCGCGCGTAGAAGACCAGCAGCGGGCAGGTGAGGACCAGCGCCACGAGCAACGCGCGGCGGGCGGGCGGCAATCCGAAACGCCGCAGCAGAATCCAGAGAGCCGGCAGTGCGAGAATCAGACAGGCGAGCGAGACGGCGCGCGCGGATTGCACGAGCGGCGTGCTGGTCAGGTCGCTCACCGCGACTACGCTCCATTGGTAGAGCGGAAACTCCATCGGGATCGACCAGGGCTTGCCGAGCACGGGTGTCGGGTAGGCGAGCGAGAAGTCGCGGTCGTGCTGGATCCAGTAGGCGGACACGGCAGTCTGCGCCTGGCGGAATTCGCAGCCGGGGAGATTGCCGTTGTGCCACGCGCGGGTGACGGCCCAGCCGAACCAGATCGCGGCGGCGGTCAGCAGCAGCGCGGAGAGCCAGTTTTCCCAACGGGCGGAGTTGTGGGTAGGGACGGGCGCGGACATCGGGACGAGGCGGGAGCGGAACTACTCGTGCGTGAGCACGACTTCGCGGGCGAGGGCGACGTGTTGCGGAAGGACCTTCCGGTGATCGTAGGCGCGGAGGACCTTCGAATAGGCGGTGGGCGTGAGCGACTTGCCGCTGCGCTCCTTCGCGAGGCAGGTGCGCATCATGCGCGAAAGACCTTCGACCTCGCCGGGTTTAACGAGGTACGCCTCGGCGCGCTGACGCACCATTTCCGGGATGCCGTGCACGTCGGTAGTGACGATCGGCGTGCGGAACGCCATCGCCTCCATCACCACGCGCGGGAACGACTCCTCATAGCTCGTGCAGACGAACAGGTCGGCGAGCAGGAAGAAGTCGTAGGCTTCGCGCGTCTCGGGGATGAGCGTGAGGTTCTCCAGCCCGAGCTGCTTGATGTCGGCCGTGAGCCAGTCGAGGTAGATGCCCTGGCGCGCACCTACGAGGACGAAGCGGAC
>DATGXO010000084.1:0-3944 GCA_035298965.1 Opitutaceae bacterium
CGATGCGACTCACGGGGGAACGTTGCCAGGAAGGCAGGTCGCGCGGCGGCACGAAACGGTCGATCTCGGCGCCGTCCTGCTCGAGGAGCGCCTCGTAGATGTTGCGCCGCGAGAGCGCATGGGAGAGCGGTCGCGCGACGAGGGCGGCGATCACCAGCGGCGGCACGATGGCGAACTCGTGCGTCATCTCGAAGACGATGAGCACGCTGGTGACCGGCGCGCCGCCGATCGAGGCCAGGCCGCTCGCCATGCCGACGACGGCGAGCAGCGCGTGGTCGGCGGGCGAGAGCGGGAACGCGAGCCCGAGCAACCCGCCGACGGCCGCGCCGGTGAGTCCGCCGAAGAAGAGCGTGGGCGCGAAGATGCCGCCGCTGCCGCCGAGGCCGAAGCAGATGGCGGTGGCGACGAGCTTGGCGGCGAGCAGCAGGGCGGCGTCGTCGAGCGGCACGGCGCCGCGGAGCGCGGCGGAGAGGTCGTCGTAGCCGCCGCTGAAGACGCCGAGGCGGTGCGTGGCGAGGAACACGCCGGTGCCGAGCAGCCACACGGCGAGGCCGCCGAGGCCGGCGCGTACCCACGGAGCGGTGGCACGCGGGCCGCGGTTCCACGCCCGCAACGAGAGCGCACCGCGCTGGAAGCAATAGCCGACGAACGCGACGGCGGCGGCGACGAGCGGCACGGCGAGATACGTCGTCCAGCGCACGCCGACGATCGCGCCGAGGACGAACGCCGGTTGTTCGCCCACGAGGCCGTGCGCCACCAGCGCGCCGATGACGGCGGCGAGCAGGATGCCGCCGATGAGCCGGCTGTTGAGGTCGCCCACGATCTCCTCGAGCACGAACGTGACGGCGGCGAGCGGGGCGTTGAAGGCGGCGGCGAGTCCCGCGGCGGCACCGGCGGCGGTGGCGGCGCGGCGGTGGTGGGCCGGTTCACCGGTCGCGGCGGCGAGGCTCGAGGCGATGCCGCCGCCGATCTGGAGGGCGGGACCTTCGGGGCCGAGGCTGGAGCCGCCGCCGACGGCGAGCACGCTGCCGAGCAGTTTGAGCGGGGCGAGGCGATGGCGTGATTGGCCGAAATCCTTCCAGAACGTGAGCTTCAACCGCGGGATGCCGCCGCCGTTGGCCTCGGGACAGAAACGATGCAGCAGCCAGCTCGAGAAGGCGGCTGTGCCCACGACCAGCGGCAGGCTGCCGGCGAGGAAGACGCCGAGGCCGAGCTGCGCCAGCGCGGCGAGTCCGTGTTTGTAGAATACATGGATGCCGAGCTGGAAGACGACCGCCGCGCCGCCCGCCGCGAGTCCGTAGAGGGCGGTGCGCAGGATCAGGCGGGCGGTGGGCGAGAGGCGTCCGAAGAGCGCGTGCATGCCGACGAGGTTGAGGCGTCGGACGGTGGCGGTGAAGCCGTTTTCAGAACGGCCAGAAATGCGGGATGCCCCACATCGCGATCAGGAAGAAGAGCAGGTCGAGCGGAAGCCCGAGCCGGAGGAAATCGGTGAAACGGTAGCCGCCGGCGGTGTAGACCATGGCGTTGGTCTGGTAGCCGACGGGCGTCGCGAACCCCGCGGAGGCGCCGAACACCACCGCCATGAGAAAGGGCTGCGGGTCGACGCCGAGCCCGCGCGCGGCGCCGATGGCGAGGGGCGCGATGAGCACGGCGGTGGCGCCGTTGCTCATGAACTCGGTGAGCAGCGCGGTGAACAGATACAACGCACCGAGTGCGAAGACCGGGGAGCTGTCGCCGACGAGCGCCAGCGTGTGCCGGGCGATCCAGGCGGCCCCGCCGCTTTTCTCCAAGGCGACGCCGAGCGGGATCATCGCCGCGAGCAGCACGATCACGCGCCATTGCACGGCCTCGAACACCTCCTCGGTCTTGAGGCAGCCGGTGGCCCACAGGGCGAGTCCGCCGAGGATCGAGGCGGGCAGGATGTCGACCAGGCCCAGCGCCGCCACGAGCACGACCGCGCCCATGATGCCGAGGGCCCACGGCACGCGGCCGCGGGTGAGCCTTGGAGCGGAAACCTCGCCGAGCAGGATGAAATCGCGGTCCTGCGTGAGGCGATTCACGGCGTCGCGGCTGCCGAGGAAGAGCAGGAGATCGCCGATCTCGAGCGGCGTGTGGGCGAGGCGGCTGCGGAGCGCGGCGCCGCGACGTTGAAGTGCGAGGACGGCGAGTTCGTGGGCGTCGCCCAGGCGGAGATCGCCGATGGTCTGGCCGGCGAAGGGCGCGCCGGGCGCGACAATGGCCTCGGCGAGCATGAGATCGCCGCTCTGGAGGACGGCATCGCGGAGCTTGAACTCGGGGTTGAGCTCGAGGCCGGCGGAGCCGCGGAGCGCGAGCAGGTCCTTGGCCTCGCCGCGCACGATGAGCAGGTCGCCGGCGCGCAGCGGCTCGTTCTGCGGCACGACGAGGTGCTGCTGGTCGCGGACAAGTTCCACGAGCACCACCGCCTCGGCGCCCGGGAGTCGGCCCGAGCGGAGGACCCGGCCGATCAGCGACGAGCCGGGCATCACGCGGAACTCGGTGATGAACTCGCCCAGGCCGTAGCGCTCGACCATCTCACCGGCGGGCCGGTCGGGTAGGAGCCAGGGGCCGAGCAACCAGAGGTAGACCGTGCCCGCGCCGAAGAGGATCACGCCCAGCTCGGTGAACTCGAACATCGAGAAAGCCGGCAGCCCCGCCTGGATCGCGATCGAGTTCACGAGGAGGTTGGTCGAGGTGCCGATGAGCGTGCACACGCCGCCGAACTGCGCGGCGTACGAGAGCGGCAGGAGGAAACGCGAGGCGGGCAGCTTCCGTTCCTGCGCCGCGAGCAGCACCAGCGGCAGCAGCACAGCGACGGCGGCGGTGTTGTTGACGAACGCCGACATCGCGCCCGTGACGACCATGATCAGGAGCAGCAACAACCACGGCCAACGCGCCGCGCGCATGAGGACCGCGCCGAGCGCCGCCAGTGCGCCGGTCTTTTGCAGGCCGGCGCTGAGCACGAACATCGTTGCGACAGTGACCGTGGCCGGATTGCTGAAGCCGGAGAGGGCCTCGGCCGGCGAGAGGATGCCGGTGAGCAGCAGCGCGACGGCGCCCACCAACGCCACCGCCTCGGGCGGAAAGCGGTCGGTGATGAAGGCCGCCATCATCGCCGCGATGAGGCCGAAGACGAGCCACGCTTCGAAAGTCATGTGCGCGCACTGTGCGTCGAGGTCGCGAGTGGACAAGCGCGACGGGAAGACTCTGCGCGCCATCCGCGCCGAGGGCCTGCTCGGCGGAGTTTTCGGGACCGGCCGATGCGCTCTACGGGCGAGGTGTCCCTCCGCGGAGCGGCAGGGCCGGGCGCTCGACCGGCGGGCCCTGCGGTCCCGCCCTACCAACGGACGGAGCGCGATGCGCGCGGCCCGACGAGCCGCCTCAGCGGAAGAGGAGCGGGAGGAACTCGGCGAGGTAGTTGCGCCAATTCGTCCATTCGTGGCCGCCGTCGGTGAGTTCGTAGGTGAAGGGCACGTCGCGCTGCGCGAGCCAGGTGCGGAAGGTTTCGTTGCGCTCGAGCAGGAAGTCGTCGCGACCGATCGCGAGCCAGAGCAGTTGCGGGCTACGCGACGCCTTGGCGGCGGCCGCGCCGGGGAAGAACACCGTGGGCTCGCCGGGTGGCACCGCCGCGCTGAAGGCTCCGACCCACTGGAACGTTTCCGGGTGCTTGAGGCCGATGCCGAGCGCGTGCCCGCCGCCCATCGAGAGACCGACGATCGCCCGCTGTGCGGGAGCCGTGGCGACGTGGTACTCGCGCTCCACGAACGGCAGGACTTCGCCGAGCAACGTGCGCTCCATCGCGGGGAGATTGTCGACGAAGTACTCCTCCACCCGCTCGAGCGGGAAGGGGATCGGGTGGCCGTAGGGCATCACGATCACGGCGGGTTTCATCGCGCCGCGGGCGATGAGGTTGTCGGCGATGCAGT